>NZ_CP017881.1:1673749-1973749 GCF_002761295.1 Methanohalophilus portucalensis
GGGAAGAACTCAGGGCAACAAAATACAGAAATCAGGTCAAAGAGGTCAAGTTCAAATTATTAATCCATAATATAGACAGGTCTGTCTCTGTTTCAGTAATTATTCAAATGGGGATTTCTACAGAGCCAATATTATATTGATATCTAAAAATCAAGAGAGATTATGTTATATAGATAAACATCCTATTAGATTATGTGGTGATTGGGAGTAAACTTCTCTCAACATAACCTGACGGGGTGGGACCCGAGCGGGTTTATAATCGGTGGGGTACGATAATGGAGGCATAGGAAAGAATACCTATGCCTTCTCTATTAATCCTTATGTACTTAGAGAAATGAATCTATTTATAAGGTATAACTCCAAAATAGAATTATGAGTTATATCTATCTGATCGGAGCCATAATTTTTGAAGTCTTTGGCACCACCTGCATGAAATTATCTGATGGTTTTTCCAATATATTGCCTTCTATCGGTATATTCCTGTTTTACGGAATCAGCTTTGCCCTGTTTACTATTGCCCTGAAAGGAATAGACGTAAGCATAGCTTATGCAATCTGGGCCGGAATGGGGACCGCAATGATCACAGCTATTGGAATCTTCTGGTTCAAAGAGCCTGCCACAGCAGTAAAAATGGTATCCATAATGTTTGTAGTAATTGGAGTGGTAGGCCTCAATCTAAATTTGGGAGGACATTAAGCCCTCCACTAAAATTATTTATTGGCAACAAACCTGCGATATAGGCGTGCCTGGAAGCCATGATATTTGGAAAAACCTTCAGCATCCTGCTGGTCTATGACCTTGCTGTCAAAGGATACAAGGTCCTCGGAATACAAACCATTGGGTGAAGTCCTGGCCATAATGTAGACATTGCCTTTGTACAACTTCACGGTCACAGTGCCTGTAACACGCTGCTGTGTGGAGTCTATGAAGGCATTCAGGTCTTCGTACAGGGGTTCATCTACAAGACCCAGGTAGGCAAGTTCGGACCATTCAGCATCCACCATAGCCTTGAACTTGAGTTCAGAGCGGGTAAGCACGAGTTTTTCCAGATCCCTGTGGGCAGTCAGTAAAACTGTTGCTGCAGGGTGCTCATAATTCTCCCTGGCTTTCAATCCCAGCACACGATCCTCTATCATATCGGTCCTTCCGACACCATGGGATCCGGCAATCCTGTTCATCTCCTCGATAAGAGTTACACCCTCCATGGTTTTACCATCAAGGGATACTGGAACACCTGCCTCAAAACCGATTTCTATAGTCTGTGCATCCGGTGCCTGGGCCGGGTCGACAGTCCAGTTGTAGATATCTTCCGGCGGAATGTAACCCGGATCTTCCAGTTTGCCGCCCTCAATACTGCGACTCCAGATATTCTCATCGATACTCCAGGGTTTGGAAGATGTTACAGAGACAGGAATGCCATGGTTCTTTGCATACTCTATCTCCCATTCACGTGTTAGGTTCATATCACGCATAGGAGCCACTACGTCCATATCGGTAAGTCTGAATACAGCCTCAAATCTCAGCTGATCGTTACCTTTACCGGTACATCCATGGGCAAGCATTGTAGCCCCTTCCTTTTCTGCGATTTCCACGACCTTTTTAGCAATAAGGGGACGGGCAATGGATGTTCCCATTACATACCCTTCATAATCCCCGTTTGCCTTTATGAGAGGGAAAATATAATCATTTACAAATTCTTCCCTGACATCAAGGGTAAAATGCAGATCACTTATATTCTGGGCTTTTTCAGTAGCCTCTTTTACATCTTCCCGCGGCTGGCCTACATCCACTGCTACGGTTATTACTTCATCGCAATCGTATTTTTCCTTAAGTAACGGAACACATATTGAAGTGTCCAGACCACCTGAATAAGCCAGTACTGCCTTTTTGACCATTATTAATACCTCAACCTAAACAATAAAAAAGGAATAAAATCAACCGTCAACTTAATTGTTACGGCGGATCTCTTCATGATATTCGTTAATTGATTTAATCGTGCTGCTGCCCTCAGCCATCGCTTTAATGGCTTCAACTGAAGCACGTGCAGCCTGTATAGTTGTAATATATGGAACCTTGAAATCCACTGCTGCCCTGCGTATATGGTAACCATCTTTCCTGGATTGGCGGGATGTCGGGGTATTTATGATAAAGGCAACATCGCCTCTCCTGAGCATATCAATGACATTGGGACTGCCTTCATGCACTTTCATGACAGCCTCCATACTGATACCTTTATCGGAAAGATAGCGTGCAGTACCTTTTGTACCCATGAGTTCAAGTCCCATTTCCTGCAACCTGCGGGCAATTTCTACAATTGCTTCCTTATCTCGCTCCCTGATGGACAGGAAAACTTTTCCATTCAGCGGAAGGAGGTTATCAGCACTTAGCTGGGCCTTGAAAAATGCTCTCCCAAAGTCATAATCAATACCCATTACTTCACCGGTACTCTTCATTTCAGGGCCAAGCACAGGATCTGCACCGGGCAATTTGTCAAACGGAAGGAGGACTTCCTTGACAGAATAATGATTCAGTACGGGCTCTCTGTCCTGCAGGTAGCCAAGGTCACTGAGGCTGTGGCCGATGATAACCTGTGCAGCGATCTTTGCCAGGGGAATCCCGGAAGACTTTGATACAAAGGGGATAGTACGGCTGGACCTTGGATTTGCTTCCAGTACATAAACCTCGCCATCTTTTGTCGCCATCTGGATGTTTATAAGGCCCTTTACCTCAAGCGCCATAGCAATCTTTCTGGTATAATCCCGAACCGTTTCAAGGATTTTCTCAGAGAGATCATAAGGAGGGATCACACAGGCAGAATCACCGGAATGTACTCCTGCTTCTTCGATGTGTTCCATGATTGCACCGATCAGGACATCCTTTCCGTCACTCACAGCGTCCACATCGATTTCAACCGCACCCTCAAGGAAATCATCAATAAGGATGGGATGTTCGGGTGATACCCTGACAGCTTCTTTCATGTACCGCTCCAGATCTGCGGAATCATAAACGATTTCCATTGCCCTTCCCCCAAGTACATAGGAGGGACGTACAAGTACCGGATAACCAATATCAGTTGCAACCTTAAGAGCTTCTTTTTCGGATATCGCATAACCTGCATCCGGCTGATTGATTTTCATTTTTGCAAGACGCTGATTGAATTTTTCCCTGTCTTCTGCCACATCCATATTTTCAGGGGAAGTTCCCATTATCTTCGTCTTCAGGTCTGTGCGCCTGGCAAGTTCCTTTTGCAGGGGGATTGCAAGGTTAACCGAAGTCTGCCCACCAAATTGTACGAGCACACCGTCCGGATTTTCCCTTTCAATGACATTCATTACATCTTCAAGTGTCAGGGGTTCGAAGAACAACTTATCCGAAGTATCATAGTCAGTAGAAACCGTTTCAGGATTGTTATTGATTATATGGGCTTCTATATCTTCCTCACGTATGGCCTGGACTGCATGCACCGTACAGTAATCAAACTCTATTCCCTGGCCGATACGTATGGGACCGGCACCCAGAATCAGGATCTTCTTCCTGTCTGTGGGCTTACATTCACACATCGTTTCATAACATGAATAATAATAAGGAGTCTCTGCAGCAAATTCTGCCGCACATGTATCCACCATCTTGTAAGTGGAAGTGATGGCCCCGTCCCTGCGTATATTATTTATTTCTTCCCGGGTCTTTGAACAACATTTAGCTATCCTGCTGTCAGTAAATCCCATTCTCTTGGCTTTTAGAAGGAGATCGATATTTGCGTTTCCGTTTTGGAAAAGTTGTTCTGCAACCTGTGACTCCATATCTACAATATTTGCCATTTTTTGCAGGAAGAAATGATCAATACCCGTATACTCAGAAATTTGTTCAATGGAGTAACCTTTCTTCAGGGCTTCATAGATAACAAAAAGGCGTTCGCTTGTCGGTGTTTTAAGTAGTGTGATAATCTCCGGGTCATCCCTGCCTTTAATATCAAAGTCCATATCGTTATCCAGGGAACGGATGGCCTTTAGCATGGACTCTTCAATCGTCCTTCCGATAGCCATGACCTCACCGGTACTCTTCATGGCTGTGGTAAGTGTCTTGTCTGCAGTTACGAACTTGTCAAAAGGCCACCTGGGTATCTTTGTAACCACATAATCAATGGTTGGCTCAAAGGATGCAGGGGTTTTCTTTGTGACATCATTGAGGATTTCATCAAGTGTCATTCCCACAACAATCTTGGCGGTTACACGGGCAATCGGATAACCGGTCGCCTTGGAGGCAAGAGCCGAGGAACGGGACACACGGGGATTGACCTCCACTACACGATATTCGCCGTCCTTTGTTGCAAACTGGATATTACATCCACCTTCAATACCCAATTCCCGGATTATCTTGATAGCTGCGGTCCTGAGCATCTGGTGCTCTTCATCATTAAGTGTCTGGGAAGGGGTAACTACTATTGATTCACCTGTATGGACACCCATGGGATCAATGTTTTCCATATTACAGATAACAATGCAGGTATCATTAGAATCACGCATTACTTCATACTCAAATTCTTTCCAGCCCAGGACACTTTCCTCCACGAGTACCTGATTAATGCGGCTCAGCCGGATTCCCCTATCCACGATCTGCAATAGTTCTTCCTTTGTATGGGCAATTCCTCCGCCTGCACCTCCCAGGGTATAGGCCGGGCGGACAATAATGGGAAGACCAAGTTCATCTATCACTTCTTCTGCTTCCTGCAAAGAGGAAATAGCCTTGCTGCGGGGAACTTTTTCCCCGATGTTTTCCATGGTCTGCTTGAAAAGTTCCCGGTCCTCAGTATTTGTGATTGCATCAAGAGGCGTACCCAGCATCTCTACGCCGTATTTTTCAAGAATACCCAGCTCTGCAAGTTCACTTGTAACATTAAGACCCGTCTGTCCACCCAATCCGGCAATTATACCGTCGGGCCGCTCTTTTTCAATGATTTCACCGATTAGCGGGGCTTCCAGAGGTTCAATGTAAACAGAATCCGCCATCTCCGGATCTGTCATAATAGTTGCCGGATTGGAGTTTACAAGTACGACTTCAAATCCTTCTTCACGCAGGGAGCGGCAGGCCTGACTTCCCGAGAAATCAAATTCTGCAGCCTGTCCTATCATAATTGGACCGGAACCTATGAGCATTATCTTTTTTATGTCAGTCCTTATTGGCATCATTTATCGCCCCCTGCCATTTTGTAAATTTTGTCAAAGAATTGTTTTTCAGTATCCATTGGTCCCGGATGCGCATCCGGATGATATTGTACACTCAGGATATCAAGGTCCCGGTGTGCCACACCTTCGATCGTGTTGTCATTGGTATTGAGCTCGGTAGTGTATAGCTCGGTTGCCTCAAGAGAATCATTATCAACAGCAAATCCATGGTTCTGGGAAGTAATATGTACAATTGAGCTTGAAAGATCCTTTACCGGCTGGTTGGCTCCCCTGTGTCCGAATTTGAGTTTGTATGTATCTGCTCCCATAGCCCTTGAAATAACCTGATGGCCCAGACATATACCTGCAATGGGTAATTCCGATGCAAAATAGTTCACAGCCTTTGTGGCTTCTATCGCATTCTGTGGATCTCCCGGACCATTGGAAAGGAAAAGAAGATCAGGTTCATAATCACTTATTGCTGAAGCAGGTGTTGATGCAGGGACTACTGTTACATCCATACCTCTTGCAAGCAGGCTATCCATAATATGGGCTTTCATACCCAGATCAATAAGTACAATATGTTTTTTATCAGAGGTATCAATCTTGCTTTTTACACTATATGCTTCATTACATGTTACTTTGGAAATTAAGTCAATATCTGATATTTTGGGTTGCTCCCTTGCAAGCTGCACGGCTGCTTCGCCGTCATCACTTCCATTAATAAGGGCAGCTCTCATTGTACCATGCTCCCTGTTATTCAGGGTGAGCATCCGGGTGTCAACCCCGGCAATACCCGGTTTTCCCTCATCTTCCATGAGTTTGTAAATGGTGCGTTTTGAACTGTGATGAAAAGGGTCAGGACATGCTTGTCTGACTACAAGGCCTTCGGCCTTTACACCATCTGATTCAAAACATTCATCGCTGACACCATAATTACCAATAAGGGGATAAGTGAACATAAGGATCTGACCCTTATAGGAAGGATCACTTAGCGCCTCCTCATAACCGGTATATTGAGTAGTAAAAACGAGTTCTCCGCAAACTGTACCTTCGGCACCAAAACCGGTGCCTGTGACAATTGTCCCATCTTCCAAACCAATTACTGCACTCATCATCGGAACCTGCCTATACATGTAAAAAGTAGGCTATAAGTATTTCGATAGGAAAAAGAAAAGATTCATTCAAAGTGCAATTAGATATAAATATCAATTACATTTTTCTGAAAATTAATCTGGCCACCAGAAATAATATTATGCCAAGTACAAGCCCTCCGGCAAACAAAGCAAGATTATCATTCACCTTTCCCAACAATCCACCGGCGCCTTCATCCATGTTCTGATTGTTTTCGGAGGTTAATGCAACATCCTCATTCCCCGTTACGTCTACATTAGTGTCTTCTACATCAATACCGGAAACCTCATCTATGCCTTCAGGATTTGTCATTTCCAGCATCCAGAGATCAAAGGTTTCATTTGCTTTGGCTCCAAAGACTATTTTTTTACCGTAAGGGCTTACTACAGGAGAAAATTCAACTTTCCTGTCATCGGTAAGTAATTGTCTCTCATCATCTTCAGTATCAATCAACCAGAGATTGGTTTCCCCTCCACGATCAGAAATAAACACTATCATTTCACCTGATGGCAGGAAAAAAGGATCGACATCATTTGAAGTACCATGAGTAAGTTGCCAAGATGTATCAAGTTCTACGTCTGTCAACCATAAATTACCCTTAAAAGAGTAAATTACTTCGCTCCCATCAGGAGACCAAGAAGGCTTACCTTCATCTTCTGAAGTAAAAGTCAACTGCCTATGTGATTTGTTTGTTATATCCATTACCCAGACGTCATAATTACCCGCAATATTGGACCGATATGCAAGCATTGAACCATCCGGGCTGATTGAAGGTGAGCGGCGGTCTGCACCATCTGTTAATTGTGTAATATTGGACCCGTCAACATCCATCTTAAAAAGATTGATATAGGTAGAAGAATACGGTTTTCGGGATTCGGATGCAAAGTAAATTTCCTTACCATCTGCAGAAAAACAGGGATCTCCGTCCCATTTCATTCCATCATAAATAATATGTGGATCACTACCATCTGCATCCATTATCCAGATTGCCTGATCATTCATGTAAGTAATCTGCTTTCCATCAGGACTCCATGCGGGATAATGATAGTCACTGCTAAAGTCATCAGTGAGAGGATATATATCCGCAACCTCTATTCCGGCAAATACCGGTGTTGCGGAACAAATGATAAGGACCAGGCAAAAAAAAGCCATATGTCCCGTTTTCAGTATTTTCATCACTCTTATTAACTATTTATGTGTTCTTCAATCTTTTGCTTCAGGATGTCACTTACAACCTTTCCATCAACTTTTCCACGGAACTGGCCCATTACAATCCCCATAAGGGGACCAACAGCTCCCAATCCCTTTTCATTGACAAAATCAGCCCTTTCCCTGACAAGATTGGCTGCAAAGGATTCTATTTCAGAAGTATCTATACCTGAAAACCCAAGCTTCTCTAGGGCTTCATTTATACTTAAATCCGGTTTTTCAGCAAGCAGGCGTAGTAATTCATCAATACCTTCCTTGGCAATTTTGCCTTCTCCTATAGCATCAAACAAGGCAATAAAGTGATCATCCTGTAGTTTTTCGACATCAATCCCGTCTCTGCGAAGTTCAGGCAACCTGCCTGTAAAAGTACGTGCAACCAGAGTAGCACCTATTGAATCATTTAAAGCAAATCTATCCATAATTTTTTCAAAAAGGATCAGATACTTTGAGTAAACAATTTTTTCAGCAAGTTCATCGTTTAAATTGTATTCTTCTGTGAACCGTTTACTTTTATCAATAAGAAGTTCAGGGGTTTCAACGGATTCAAAGTAAGAAGAGGATATATCAATTACGGGAACATCCGTCTCGGGATACATACGTGAAGCACCCGGCAGTGGTCTCATGTATGCAGTATTTCCATCAGGCAGAGCCCGTCTGGTTTCCTCGGGTACAAATTCCAGGGCTTCCTGTGCTCTTATAAGTACACTTTCCATCGCACCGTGTGCCTTTTTGTAAGAATCGGCAACCAGTACAACTGCATCCCCATCAACAGCTCCGACAGCTGTTTTCAGGGATTCCACTTCATCTGCAGTGATGCCATATTTCGGGAGTTCGTCGGTATGGAAAATTCCACCCACACCAGAAGGTTTTGCCCTGTCTGAAAACTCCGTGCCAAGCCTTCTTCCCGGCTGCACTTCTTCTCCTATGATACCATCAAAACCGATTAACCTGATTGCAAGGACTTTTCCTTTTTTAAGCGCACGTTTGATAACCTTGGATTCGGTATCCCTGAACACATCAGTTACATCAAATATTTCATTATGTACGCCCGCACCCCTCTGTTGCAACATTTCACGGATACGTAACAGGTTAACCTGTCTTTCAACTTCAAGTTCTACAATGGTTTCGATCATATCCAGGGCCTGTACACCCTTAACCTCTACCCTTGCACCTTCAGCAATAGAGATATTCACATCCTGGCGGATGGTACCCAATCCCCTTTTGACCTTCCCGGTAGAGCGCAACAACATACCTATTACCTGGGCTGTTTCCCTGGCATGAGCAGGAGTTATTATATCGGGAGCAGTCCCAATTTCCACAAGAGGAATACCCAACCTGTCAAGGGAATAAACAATACTATCCTTTTTATCCTCTATCTTCTGGGCTGCTTCCTCTTCGATACACAGTACATCAACACCCACCTCATTCAGACTTGTGGGTATCGTTCCGTCATTTGCAAGAAAAGCAGTACGCTGAAAACCGGTTGTGTTGGAACCATCAACAACTATTTTACGCATTACATGAAGTTGCTCTACTGGTCGCATGTTCATTAGTTTTGCAACCACAAGGGCAATGTCCAGAGCCTCGGAATTCAGTTTGCGGGGTGGTTCCTCATCATATTCTACAAGACAGGTAGTATCATAGCCTTTGTAAATATACTTACGATTGACCCTGGTCTGTTCTACAGCCGCACGGTCTTTTTCGCCCATTTCACTTTCAGTGGCCCTTAAATACCTGTAAAATTCCACATTGGATTCTTCAGTTTCACGCAATGTAGTCGGGCACCTGCAAAACAGTTTTTCTTTTGAATCAAGCTGCTGGTGTATCTCCAGTCCGCACTTTAGGCCAAGTTCCCTGTAATAATCATCGTTGTTCATATGGATATCACCAAGATCTGCTAAACAAGAACATGTAAAGATATAAAATAGTTATTTTTCGATATCTGAGATTTGCTCTGTACCTTCTTTTCTTTTTTCCCATTTACGCCTTAATTTCACATCTTTAAGAGCAGGGCGCAGCTTTTCCATTTTCTCCTTTACTTTTTCCTGCAATTTTTCATCAATTTCCGGGAATTCGATATCAATGCGCTCCTTTGCCTTTTCTTCAGGCATTTCCAGAACTCTTGAATTATCTGGCCTTTTACGTTTGCCACTTACAAGCGCATCAATAGCATCTTCCCATTGTTTTGACCAGGGGGAATCAGGTATCGGGGAATGGCGTACACTATCTCTTCTCACTTCCATTACATTATCAGGACAGGCGTTTTCACAGGCACCACAGTAAGTGCAGAGATCATCCCTGGCGGCTATTTTCTGTCCGCTTTCGGGAATATACCAGAGATGGGAAGGGCAGACATTAAAGCAGGCATGACAACCTGTAGGATCACATTTGTTTATGTTTGCATCGATAAGCTTTAACTCACCCTCAAAAGGTTTGGTAATATCCACTGCATCATAGGGACAAACAATATCGCACCAACCGCATACCGTGCATTTCTCCTGATCGATCCGGGCACTACCCTCTATTACGGGTGCTTCCTCGCGTCTTGTCCCTTTCACCTCAATAGCATCTTCCGGACAGATATCTGCACACAATACACAGTAATCACACTGGTCCTCATCTACAAGTAGTTGCTCAAAAGGCATGGGATCCACCGGACCCGGTTCCTTTTCAAGTAACATGAAAGCATCACAAAAACGTGCACAAAGACCACAAAGTGTACACTTATTCTCATCAATGATGATCTCGCCCTCTTCACCCTCCTTGAAGGGGGCAATTTCCTCCTTGGTCTGCATTTCAATTTCGAGATCAATTGCATCCTCGGGACAGGTTGCTTCACAAAGCAGACATGGAAGACATTTTTCATTTATCGTTGCCTTTCCTTCCAATACAGGGAACAAGCCATCTTCCGGGAAATCACCTTCTGCAGACATCCGAAATGCATTTACGGGACAGAAGTTGGCACACATGGAGCAGAATGTGCATTTATCAAGATCCAGCATTACAGGAGGGGCATCCATTCCAGTGGCGATCTCATGTATAGGGCCTGCTTCAAGGGCCTCAGTGGGACATATCCTGACACAAAGGCCACAACCAACACACTTTTTGTAATCATAATCAAGTGTTCTGGTACCCTTATCGGTTTTTTGCCGATACAATATGTGACTGCCTTCAACATCCATTTCCTTTTCCACAGAAAGGGACTGCTCTACAGCACATTCTTCTTCCAGCTCCTCACTCATCTGTCAGCCTCCTCAAGTTCAGAGCCTATCGGACCTATTATTTTCAGGTAATCAACGAAATCTTCAATCGTATTGGCAAATTTTTCCCCTTCTGCAGCTGATATCCATTCAACACGCAACCTACCGGAATCAAAGCCTGCTTCCGTAAGAGCCTCTCCCAGATTTTCCATACGGCTTTGTGCATGATAGTTACCATGCACATAATGACATTCGCCGAGACGACAGCCGGCAACAAGTATGCCATCTGCACCCATTTCGAAGGCCTCCATCACAAAATCAGGATCTACACGGCCCGCACACATTACCTTTATAATTCTTACATTGGTGGGATACTGGATACGGGATGTTCCGGCAAGGTCCGCTGAAGCATAACTGCACCAGTTGCACAGGAATGCAACAATCAGGGGAAACTCATCTTTTACTTCCAGCGCTGCCTTTATCTGTGCCCTAACCTGTTCGTCGGTATGGTGATGCATTGAGATAGCATCCACAGGACAGGCTGCACTGCAGGTACCACAACCATGGCAGGAAACCTCATCAACAAATGCCTTGCCATTTTCGATTTTGATTGTACCGTAATCGCAAACATCAGTACAGACACCACATCCTATACAGGTATCAGAATCCACGTGAGCGCTTAAGGGATCCGTGCGAAGCTCGCCGGGCTGAAGCAGTCTCATAGCCCGGGATGCAGCCGCGCTGCCCTGTGCAATGGAAACCTGGATTTCTTTGGGCCCTGAGGCACAGCCTGCAAGGAAAACACCGTTGATATGTGAATCCACAGGTTTCATCTTGGGATGAGACACAGCAAAGAACCTGTCAGGCCGGTTTGCCATTTTCAGCATATTCCCAATTGGTTTTGCGGAAGAGTCAGCTTCCATACCGGTGGATAATATGACAAGATCGTACTTTTTTTCTTCTATTCTGGATTCCAGGGTATTCTCATACCGCAGGGAAAGGGAACCATCGTGTTCCTGCACAATCTCAGCTACTCGCCCCCTTACAAAATCCACCCCCTTTGCCTGGGTTTTGGTGTAATATTCTTCGTACATCTCTCCCGAGGCACGTATGTCAATATAGTGAATGGTTATTCGGATATCCGGATAGCGCTCTTTTAGCAACTGGGCATTTTTCATTGCTGACATGCAACAAACCCGGGAACAATAGGGATTTCCCACAGATTCATCCCGCGAACCCACACATTGTATAAATGCCACTTCCTCTGCAACCTCACCTGTTGAAGGACAGGTAACCCTGCCTCTGGTGGGTCCGGAAGCATTCAGTAGCCGCTCAAGTTCCATATTTGTAATGACATCGGGATATATGCCATACCCATACTCCTCTTTCCTGGATGCATCAAACAAGCGATATCCTGTGGCGATAATTATTGCTCCCACGTTCAGCTGGAATCGGGTGGTCTGCTGCTCAAATTCCACTGCATCTGCAGGACATGCCTGCGCACAGAGGCCACAGCCAACACAATAATCACTATCAATATATGCAACCTGTGGAACAGCTTGCGGAATAGGAATATTGATTGCCCGGGTTTTACCAAGTCCACTATCAAACCGGGAAGGAATTTCCACAGGACATACCCTTGAACATTCATCCACACAACCCTTACATTTTTCTTCAGACACATAGCGAGGCTGAGTGGTACCGGTAATCTCAAAGTTACCAACCGATCCTTCAATTGCGGTAATTTCGGAAAGAGTGTGAAGTTCGATGTCAGGGTGGTTAACAACTTCAGTCATCTTTGGGGCAAGGACACAGATGGAACAGTCATTTGTAGGAAATACTTCATTTAAAAGAGCCATCTTTCCACCAATCGTGGGCTCTTTTTCAATCATATGGACTTTATAGCCCGTATCGGCAAGATCCAGGGCTGCTTCAATTCCTGCCACGCCCCCACCTATTACAAGTACTTCCTTACTAACAGGTGTACTCTGGATCTTGAGGGGTTTCAGAAACTTCAGTTTTGCCACACCCATCTTGATAAGATCAAAAGCTTTCTGGGTAGCCATCCTTGGATTATCCATATGCACCCAGGAACACTGTTCCCTGATGTTAACAATCTCAAGAAGGAATGGATTGATACCTGATTTTTCCAGCACTTTGCGGAAAGTAGTTTCATGAAGTTTAGGAGTACAGGCTGCAACGAGTACACGTTCAACATTATGTTCTTCAATATCCTTTGCAATTTTATCCTGCCCGGAATCCGAACACATGAACTGGATATCGGATGCGACCACAACATCATCCAGGGATTCTACCTGTTTTAGAAGAGCTTCAATATCGACTACACCTGCAATATTGAGCCCGCAGTGACAAATGTATACTCCTATTCTCATAAAATGCCCCTTCGTGGCTCTCTGATTTCATCTTAGACATGATATACCTTTGGATAGAAAAACGGTCGTGTGGATTGTGTGAACACTGTGCACAAAAGAAATAATATAGAAGGAGAATATAACTAAATCATTGAAGGTGATCAATGATGGGACTGGGAAATTTTATCAAAGGACTTTTCGGCAAAGGCGCACCCACAATGTCAACGTCAGAGCCTGTTACGGAGACCATAAATACAAATCTCTATAAAGTTAATTCTCTGGCTTTTGAACAGGAAGTTGTAAAAGCAGAAACTCCTGTCGTTGTCGATTGTTTTGCAAAATGGTGTGCACCCTGTAAGAAAATGGCCCCTATGTTCGAAGAGGTAGCTGCCGAATATGAGAACCAGGTCAAATTTGTAATAATTGACCTCGATAAATCAAAAGATATTGCCAAACAATACCATGTAGTAGGGATTCCAACACTTTTGCTTTTTGACAAAGGGGAAGTAAAAGAAAAACTGGTAGGCAATACCACAAAAGATAAACTTAAAGCATCAATCGAAGAGGTATTCAAAATTAAATCTGAATGATTAAGGTGAAAAAACTATGGTCAGTCAAGAAGACAAAGTAAAAACAAAAAACTGGGTTACTAAATATGCTCAAAAGAAAGGGTACAAACTAAACCCCGATCCTGAAATGCTGGATCTGGTAATTGAGGGGCTGGCGAACAACAAAATAAAGTATGGCAAAGGTTACTGTCCCTGCAGAATACCTTCCGGGGATGAGAAGGAAGACAGGAAAATAATCTGTCCCTGCGTCTACCATGAGGATGAAATTGCAGCTGATGGTTCATGCCACTGTGATTTGTTCTTCCAAAACGAAGACAATGGTAAAAAAGAAGAGCAACAAAATGATTCAGAAGACTAAGATTTCCTTTTGTCCGTCAGAGTGGTGAAACAATGGCCAATGCGATGGAAATATACCAGCTTCTCCCAAAGACTAACTGCAAGAAATGTGGTAAATCCTCATGTATGGCCTTTGCTGCAGCCTTGCTTTCCAGGGAGAAAAATCTTGACGAATGTACTCCGATGCTGGAAGAGGAAAAATACAGTGAAAATTATACAAAACTTAAAGGCCTGGTTTCACCTGCAGAGCAAGCTTCAGAAACCGGTATGATTGTACATGAGGACAGATGCATAGGTTGTGGCAATTGTGTTGTCGCCTGTCCAGTAAATGTCGCAGAAGACCCTAAAGGTGCAGGTAGTGGAAATGCACCTACTAACGAAAGGGTGATCCTGAAAGTTGAAGACGGTATTGTACGTCTATCCAACGTGGAGGATTGCCGCAGATTCGGAGAGAACAAAAGACTTTGCAGCGGTTGCATAGTTACCTGCCCTACAAAAGCAATTGAATTTGTCTGATTTTAGGAGGGAGCCTTTGGAAAGAGAATACCATGTTTGTACAGGATGCGCCCTTTTGTGTGACGATATAGAACTGAGGGAAGTAGAAAACAAGACCATTGTAGATAGTGCCTGTCGCAAAGGGGTTGCCTGGATAAAAAATTGCCAGCATCCTTTAGAGTGTACTGTGGATGCAAAAGATGCCACAACCCAGGATGCAATTGAAAAGGCAGCTGAAATTCTGAAAAATGCCAAAAACCCCCTCGTATTCGGTATGGGAAATTCGAGTCTTAACGCCCAGGAAAAAGCTATCGAACTGGCAAAAAAAACCAATGCCTACATTGATGATACCTCGTCGTTCTGCCAGGGTCCTTTTGTTGAAGCAATTCTCAATGATAAAATCAAAAGTTGTACACTGGATGAGGTAAGGGACAATGCTGATGTAATTGTATACTGGGGATGTGATCCTTCAAATTCCCACCCCAGACACCTTTCTAAATATTCATATTTCCCCCGGGGAAAAATGCGCCAGAGGGGGTGGGAAGAAGACAGGACAGCAATAGCAATTGATGTACGCAAATCAGATACAGCAATAATATGTGAAGATAATTTTTACCGGATTCCTCCAAAAGCAGACGTCGAATTTGCCCAGGCTTTGACAGAAGCCCTATCCGGAAAGGTGCCAAAGGTAAACTTTGGTATGAAACCAAAAGAAATTCTTGAACTTGCAAACGTACTGAAAAAGGCAGAATTCGGTGTAATATTTGCAGGATTGGGGGTGGTCTATTCCATGCCTGACCTGTCATCAATGGAAAATCTTCTGGAAGCCCTGAACAAGAAGACGGATTTCCATCTGATGCCCATGGTCGGGCAGTATAACATGCGTGGATTTAACCACCTCCTGTTTGAAAAAACAGGCTATATTAACAGGGTAAGTTTTGAAGGGAAAAAAACAGATCATGGGCCCCAGTGTTCAGTTGTGGAGGTTTTGAAAGGGAAAAAGGTCGATGCTGCTCTTATCATCGGTTCAGACCCCCTTTCAAGCCTGCCCGGAAGTATAGCCGCAAATCTCAAAGAAATTCCAACTGTTGTAATTGACCCCTGCAAAACCTTCACTTCCCAGATTGCAAATGTGACAATCCCGGCAGCTGTTACTGGTGTGGAATGCAAAGGGGAAGCAATTCGGATGGATGGCGTCAAAGTAGAACTAACACAAATGAAAGAATCGGATAAAATGACCGATGCAGATATCATTGAAAAAATAATGGAGGTCATATGATGGGTTTTGATCAGTTCCTTTCATCTCCTGAAATGGAAATCATCATTATCACTCATCGTGATATCTTCCAGAGTGCAGCAAATAGTGATAGCCGTTTTTCAGATGATTATGCAAACCTCACAGCAATAATCCGTCTTGATAAGCAGGACATGAAAAAAGCTGGACTGAAGGAAGGCAATCTTGTAACTATTGAAAGCAGTGCAGGGAAAGTAGTTGTAAAAGCCCTCCAATCCACCTATGAAGAACCACATCCTGGCACCGCTTATATGGTAAATGGACCCTGGGTAAATGCACTTGTATCTGCTGAAACAAGCGGCACAGGAGTACCTTCATTCAAGTATATAGAAGCAAAAATGATAAAATCAAAGGAAAGTTCAATAACTTCCTTTGAATAATTCAGACAAGTTCCCGGGGCTGTTTATGTTCCGGTAACACTGGCAGGGGCATTGTATTTATAAGGACAGGGGATTCCACTTCCTTTGCCCTTTCAAGCAGCATTTCCTTACCCTTTTGTGTTAATGCAAAAAGAGGTACTGCCGTACCTACCTGTGCAAGGGGTTTTATTAATTCCCGTATCTGGCGGGAAGCACACCCTGTCGTAATGTCCACATGCTGGAAAAGTTCCATTGCTTCCTCTTTTCCCAGACCGGTAGTATGTGCCGCAATGATTAGCAGGTCCAATTCACCTTCAGCTTCAAGTTGTCTCAGGCGTGCTGCATTTTCGGAATGGACCACAGTGACTGCAATTCTCTTGTATCCCAGTTTAGCTGCCTTCAATAAGCCTCCCTCCGGGTTTATTTCAGCAGTTGATGGATCCAATACAATTCCACCCTTTTCTGCAATACCATTAATTATGACATCAATGGGTTCTGTTTCAATCAGTCCTGAGATACGGGCACCCATTCCCTGTACAAGTTTCGGGTTGTTCGTGATCACAGTACCCGCTCCGTCGCACACGGTGACAGTAGTATCAAGCATGTCCCGGTTCAGGCCGGTCATCATGACTTCAGAAGCACCGAATCCTACGAAAACATCCTGCTCCAGTTTCCTTTCGGGTGTGAAAAGACCAAAATCCTTTATCCGAAATTCCATATTTTCTCGCGCAGCTTCTGGAGTAATTTCCTTAATTCCACGCACCTTATCAAAAATGGGACACCATTTTACGGTAGGCTCCCCAACCTCGATGACTTTGCCATCTCTTACAACAATCCGGGTTTTTCCCAACAATTCCATTACATGCGGCATATTTTACACTTCCCTTTAGAGTGCTTCACGATGATCTATTACGCGTTTTGCTTTTCCGCAGGTGCGAGGAATAGTACCTTTTTCCACAAGATCAACATTGGTGCGTATATTCAGTACACTTTTAAGTTCATTTTCGACATGTTTTTTAACAGCAGCCAGATCTTTCAGTTCCCCTGTAAAAGCATTGTCAGAAAGTTCCACCCTGACAGTAATTTCATCCATCTTATGTGCATTACGTTTGAGCAGTATCTGAAACTGATCGGTAATCTCATTGATACCCACAAGCACATCCTCAATCTGGGATGGGAATACATTAATCCCGCGTACGATTAACATATCGTCTGCCCGGCCCATTATACGGGAAATCCGGGTGCTTGTTCTTCCGCATGCACATTCGGATTCAAGCAATCGGGTAATATCACCTGTATGATAGCGTATGACGGGGAAGGCTTCCTTGGTGAGGGAGGTCAGGACAAGTTCACCTTTTTCCCCCTCTGCCACCTGTTCACCATTCGAATCCAGTACCTCTACAAGGAAATGATCATCCCATATATGCAACCCATCCTGCTCTTCACACTCAAAAGCAACCCCGGGACCGATAAGTTCAGATAGACCATAAGAATCATAAGCTTTCATTCCAAAGACATTCTCAATATCTTTTCGTGTGTTGGATGACCAGGGTTCTCCTCCAAAGGTGCCTATACGTAATGAAAGTTTATCCAGAATATCCATCTCTTCTGCGGTTTCAGCAAGATAGAGAGCGTAAGAAGGAGTACAATTAATTACAGTTACTCCAAAATCCTGCATCATTTCAAGTTGTCTTGCAGTATTGCCGGTGCCCGCAGGAACGGTCATTGCACCAAGCCTTTCAGCACCGTTATGAAAGCCCAGCCCTCCGGTGAAAAGGCCATAATTCAGGGAATTCTGGAAAACATCATCCGGTCCAACTCCTACCATTTTGAGATCACGGGCCATCATGTCTGCCCATGTACGAATATCATTTTCTGTATATCCGACAACCGTAGGTTTTCCACTGGTTCCTGAGGATGCATGAATACGGACTACATCATTGTTAGGAGTTGCGAAAAGTCCGAAAGGATAGTTGGCACGTAGATCGGGTTTTTTTGTTATGGGAAGATTTGTGATATCATCAACTGAATTGATATTTTCAGGGGAGACACCAAGTGCTTTAAATTTGTCATTGTAGAAAGGAACGTTTTCATAGACGCTTGCAGCCGTTTTTTTTAGTCGTTTTAACTGTAATTGGCGCATTTCATCTTTTTTCATGGTTTCATATTCTGGCTGCCAGTATTTCATCGGAGGATCACCCTTTCGTTTTTGATTGGATTCAATATTTATAAAGATTTACCATGTGAAATTTGCAAATTCAATGGCACAAGTATCATAATATTAACTTAGTAAATGTTCATTATTATTTTTATTAAATACATAAATCATAGAATATCAAGAATTTATGTACATGATTAAATTATATTATGCCATATAATATACATTAATGTGCATGAAATTTAGATTATATGGTACAAATGGAAATTGATAGGCAGATAATTCCATATATGAAAATATCACCTACCAATATCTGGAAGGAATTTATATTCCAAGGGCATTTGTTTGCTGCAGGTGCTATTGGTGTTGTATATATGTCTTCAATACTTTGCAACATACCAATAGGCCTGGATTTCATAGTAGCAATTTATATGATGTTTTATGCAATTTACTTTTATGACTACATACAGGGGGCAAATGAAGACAGGATAACAAACCCCGAAAGGTCTGACTACATAAATAATCAGAACAAAAATAACGATTTCATTTTTCCCCTATACGCAGCCATTCTTGCAATGGGTTCAATTTACATTTTGTGGAGCGACATTATGAACATGGTTATTGGATTTGCCATTCTCGTTCTGGGAGTGCTCTACCATTCCTATTTCAAAAAACTTACAAAATTTATTCCTGCATTCAAGAATATTTATGTGGCAACAGTATGGGCATTGCTTGTTTTTGTACTTCTGAATTATTATTCCTATCCAGTTACGAATACTGCAATCCTGATTTCATTTTTTATATTCCTGAAAGTACTAAGTATACAGATTCTTTTCGATATAAGGGATATTGAAGGGGACAAAAAAAAAGGATTACTGACGTTGCCGATATTCATTGGAGGAAAATACAGTATTGTTCTGAATTTACTAAATGTACTGAATTTTTTTACAATAGCAATATTTGCATACGGGATATTTACCAATATCATTCCGGCAATTTCTATAATGATACTGGTAATTTTCTTTTATGAATTCAGTTATATAAATCAAATAAGAAAGGAGAAAAGTGTTACAGAGCATTACATGATGGCAGCCTGTGAACCTATTCTTTGGGCACTCCTTATCCAATCAGGTAACCTATGTGTGAATCTCCTGCAGACTTCATCCAATCTGCTTTAAAATAACATTTTGTACTCCGGAAATCTATAAAGATATCCTCCCTTTAATGATAACACACAAAGATATCCGGATCATGTCATGAAAGAAAATCAGCACGCCATTGGCAGACAACTCTACATCCTGTCTTTTTCCAAGCTATTCAAAGATCTGGCAACAGGTATGCTACTGTTTTTTATACCTCTATATGCGGCCAGGCTTGATGCAGGAATAATAGCAGAGATGCCTGCAGTGCTGAAAGCCGGGATTGCAACTGCAGCTTTTGGAATTGCAAACTCACTATCCCAGCCTTTTATGGGCCGCTTGAGCGACCGACTCAACAGAAGAAAGGATTTTCTTGTTGTGGGATATGTCATTTACACCCTTCTCTGTATATCCTATCCATATACTTCCTCACTTGAGAGTCTGACAGTGCTGCGTGTTATACAGGGAATTGCCATTGGAGCTACAGTTCCTGCGATTGTAGCAATGGTCACCCATCTTTCCACCTCATCTGTAAGGGGTCAGGCAATCGGAATATACTCAAGCCTGAGGGGTTTTGCTTTCGGGATAGGTTCCATCATTGCCGGGGGAATACTGGCGATATCAAATTTTGAAGTTGGATTTTATATATGTGGCTTTTTTGTACTGGCAACTTTGTTAATGGTGCAATTTTTCGTAAAAGAAACAGCACCTCCGCCACAACCAGACGAGCCTGGAAATATGGACCATGCAAACCAGAAGGAGTACTATGTCCTTGCAGTTGCAATTTTCATGATGATGGTGGGAATTACCATCGTCCTTTCCCTTCTACCGGCATACCAGCAGAGGCTTCAGACAGGGGAGTTTTTCCTCAGCTTGGCAGTTTCAGCCTATGTAATATCCCGTATTATTTTCCAGACACCAATGGGAATTCTATCCGATCGCATAGAACGCAAATGGATAATTATCTCAGGTATTGCAGTAAATGCCTTGATTGTTGTCGGATTGGGACATGTAATACATATTGAAGAGCTAATAATACTGCGGATAATGCAGGGAATATCAATGGCCGCAGTCGAAACACCATTGATGGCATTGGCAGCGGATATGACAGGCGGGCATTCAACAGGCAGTCGGATAAGCATAATAACAAGTGCACAGGCAGCAGGTATGGCAACCGGCCCCCTGTTTGGGGGGATACTGGCCGGCTATGTCTCCTTCGAAACACCATTCCATATATGTGCGATATTGATATTGGCTTCGGGATTTTTAATACTGAAAGGGATTCATACAAAAAACATACGAGAATGGACGACATAATGAACTATTTTCTACATAGCCTTATATAACCAAACAAACAAAGTTATAGATATATATAATATACTGGAGGAGAAGAAATGGTATTAGAACAAATATGGGGAATCGTGACCTTACTGGCTACCATATGGGTAATATACGATGTATTTACCAATAATAGAAGACTTAGTACCATGATGAAAATCATATGGATAGTAGCTGCATTGTTGTTTGGTGTACTTGGAGCTATAGCTTACTATTTCATTGGCAAAAAGCGATGATTATCAGATTAAGTCGCTTGCTGGCTAAAATGGTATTTTCATTATTAATTATTCTTAAAAAACTATATTTAGTTGAAATAATGTGTACCATTCAGGGTTCATCAACATGGTATGGATTAAAGTAAAAGAGGGTAAATACCTGGCTTCTGGCAAGATCAGGACAATATATAAAAAAGTAGAAGGAAGCAATGCACGATTCCTGAGAATTTATTGCGACCAGACTATAATATACACAAATGATTTGCACAGGGTAGTTAAAAGCAAAAAAATTCCTGAAGATGTCCTTCTGGATCCCGAGTATTACAAAAAATGCCAGGATGCAGATAAATTGATACAGCTGTTACTTCAGGAAATAGAAGATGCCAAAAAAAGTGGTGACCTGATAATGGATTTGCAAACTATCCTGAAAAAGTATGATTATATCTGATTTTCAGATAGCAAGCATCTTGCTATCTTTTTTTTAAGCAGATTTGTTACGGTTGGCACTCTTTGAGCGTACATTTATCATTTCAGCTACAAAGGTCACTGCTATGAATGAAAAATATACCCAAAGCAAAAATCCAATAATGGAACCTATGGCTCCATAAACTGTGGTTATATTGCCATAAGACAGGTAAAAGGCAAAAAAATACTTGGCTATTGTAATCAGTAATACTGTAAATAGTGAACCTTCCAGTACATATCTCATGCCGATTTTGGCCTCAGGCAACACTCTGTAAATATATATGAATAAAACTAGGAGGATGAGGAAATTCGAAAACGAACTGGCATATTGTATGATTTTCAGGTTAAAAGGCACCAACTCATTCAGTAACCCGTATCCCATCAGGAAAAATGCTTCAACGAATGTGTTCAATACGAGCAAAAAACCAACCACAAATACTCCTATCACAGACGCAAAACTTTTTTTCAGGAAATGATGCAACCAGTCAGATTCTGGACCGGAGACACCCCACATATTATCAATTATCTTCTTGAACTGCCTGAAAAGGTTACCACCAGCCCATACTAGGAGAACGAAACTTATAGCTGCCCCCACAGTAAGGGATGCAATATCGGGTATCTGGTAAAGGAGACCCTCCACCAGATATATCAATGTATCTCCTGCTACCAGATCGATGTAGCCGATTATGGCAGACTCCAGATGACGTGCCTTCAAGAAATAACTCCCTACGGACACGGAGAACAAGAGTATAGCAGGAAGGCTTAGGATAAGATAGAATGAAAGAGCCGCACTGCTGGTTATGCCGTCATCTTCATTCCATTGCATCAGTGTTTCCCTAAAAAGGCCGGATAGTACTTTCATTAATACCAAATTGGTTTACTGACGTATATAGTTCGTTGTCCGGTACCCAAAATATAATCTCAAAAAGAACTATGTGTTATGAAAATTTGTAAATATAATTTTATTGTAATCTATATATTTATTTATATCTTGTCAGCTTATATCATTATGGTGCGATATGAGCTGAATCCATTGAGTAATAGGTACCTTTTACAGCTCAATAAAAAATAAAGGTGGTAGGAGATTATGAAACTCAAAATTCAATTATTTATTGCATTCATTGCCCTTATGGCAATGTCTGTAGGCGGTGTTCTTGCTGAAGATGACTGCCAGAAAACGGTTACACTTTATGCAGGACAAGATATAGACGTAGGAATCGTAAACCTGTCAGAAATATGTGTAGATAACCAGCCAACCCTCAAAATAATCTATGAAGTGGATGTACCCTGGAGAATAGCAGAGACACATCTGGAAGTAGCCGACGACCCTAATGAACTGCCACAAAAAAATGGGAACCCGATACCCGGTCAGTTCACATATAAGGATGAATGGGAAAGTTACCGGGAACAGGTAACATACGAAGTACCCCTGGAATCCTGTAATGAGGTCTTCATTGCAGCCCATGCAGTCGTTGTAAACCATTCAAGTGATGATAAGAAAAATGTGTGGGATGTAACTGAAACTGCCTGGGCAGATGGTGAAGACTTCGATGGCAACAACTGGGCAACTTACTTCAACTATACACCCTGCTGTATCGATTGTGGTGGCGAGCAGAATTTTGAAGAAAATACAGATGTTGACGATGAAAAAGACAAAAAGGATAAGAAAGACAAGAATCCGGGGAACAATGGCAAAGGAGTCGGACAGAGCATGATCGATCGGATTTTCTCATTCTTCATTCGATGATAAGTAATAAAAGAGGAAATATTCCCCTTTCATTTTTCCCATACACCAGACTTACTTGAATTTTTTAATGTAATACCTGGCCATAAACCGAGAGCTTCAAAAAAATATAAAGCTTAAGGCCCTGCTTATTTGCGTTTTCTTCTCATAAACATTACAACTGCTATACCAAGGAAGCCCGCAGTCAATAACGGTTGGGCAGTCGGGATATCAAAAGCCGGCTGTGAATCATGCCCAAAATAGTAACTGCGGTCATAGTCCATTACATCCGGACCTAGTGTCGGGGTTCCGGTGGCTGTTGCATGGGTCTTTTGCAGACCCAGCAATGCAGAAGTCGTCTCTGTGAATTGCACAGTCTCCCCCGGCATAATTATGGGAATGGTACCCACAATACCACATTTATTGTCTTCTACCACAACATTTGTCAGGTTGACATTACCAGTATTGCTGATGTAAAAATCCCATCTGACATCATAATTCCACCTGATGTATGGACCGTATCTCTCATCAGCATCCTCACCATTGGTATGTTTTTCAATATCAATGGCTGGACTGGTCATAAGGGGAAGATGATCAATGTCACTGCCAGTGATGTAAAAAGATAAATCACAGAAGCCATCATTGTTTGCGTCTGTACAGGTTTCACTATGTCCTGTACCATCAGGATGTGCCCAATAGTTACCACCAATAGAAGGTCCGCCTACAATGTTTGTACCTACCGCATTTGCTATATTCCAGGAGCTGCCAGCACTATCGGACATCTGAATGTTAATTGTATTGTTGAAATAGTTGTCATAAATAATATTACTACCACTATTTACCAATTGAATACCCGATGAACTGCTGTTGGATACGATATTGCGGGTCAGCGTATTGTTGCTGGATTCATTGAGGAAGATGGCATAATAATTATTAGATAGTTTATTGTCACTTATTGTGTTGTGCTGGACAGCATCAAGAAAGATTCCAGCCTTAGAAGTACCTGCAGCATTTGTTATCTCAAAGCCACTGATTGTCACGTTATCTCTGGTCACATTGAAAGTATGGTCTGCTGAAGAAGCCGCCTGAACTTTAGTATTAGCCGGGTTCCCGGAATGTGAGATAATGATTACTGATTTGTTCACATCCACATTTTCATTATATGTACCTGAATAGACAATAATCGTATCAGTGTTATTTGCCGCATTTATAGCATCCTGAATTGTTGTATAATTACCACTACCATTGTCATCCACAGTAATTTCAACCGCCATTGCTGCTGATGAAAGTAATGCCAGTGCTATCACGCTGATCATCAAAAGTTTGATATGCATACCTTTACCCCCAATTAAGACTTGTATTCAACATGTTTTATCCTTAATCTATTATACAGTCGTCTATATGTATAAATCTTCAGAACTACAGGTACTAACCAATGGTACGCAACAAATAAATTTGAACCTTTGTTTTTTATATTATGAAACATAAAAAACAGTAAAAACATTACTCTAAAAGAGAAAGAAAGATAATAAATAATTAAACATAAAATATTATAGGTTATCCATGTTTAGCAGCCAAAAATTAGCGGTTTTTGTAGACGTGCAGAATATGTTCTATTCTGCCAGAAATATCCATTACGGGAGACTTGATTACGAAAAACTTTTACGTGCTGTCGTAATGGAAAGAAAATTGACAAGGGCAATAGCCTATCTTGTAGAAACCCCGGATATCGACCAGTCAGGTTTTAAGAGTTTTATTGGTTCAATTGGTTGGGAAGTAAAAAGCAAGGCCCTGAAGGTAAGACCTGATGGTTCCACCAAAGGAGATTGGGACATGGGGATCGCAATTGATGCGATTTCAATTGCACCAAAAGTAGATACTATTGTACTTGTTAGTGGGGATGGAGATTTTGTCGATCTGATAAACCACCTGAAAGCTATTGGTGTACGGGTTGAAGTTCACTCTTTTAAGGAAAGTACAGCCGAAGAACTTATTAACGCAGCTACAGCCCATTATCCAATTGAAAGAAGGATGTTATTGGATAGATAAACAAGGTGCTCTATTATTCGCAAAATATGCATTTGAGGATTCCATATAATCCAATTTCATTTTCCCTTTACATTAACTCTGTTTAGGGGATTTTGCTTTATTTTGCGGATAGTTGCAATGAAATACTCTGTTTCTCTCCTTACATCATCACTGCAAACGATTGCTGAAATAGCAACCAAACTATCGGCCCCATTTTCAACAACTGAAACACAGTTGTCTTTATTGATACCCCCTATAGCAACAATCGGAATATCAATTATAGTTTTCACCGCCTGAATCCTGTCAGGTCCAACACCCCTACCCGCATCTTTTTTGGTAGTAGTGTCAAAAACCGGACTGAAACCTACATAATCAGCCCCTTTTCTTTCTGCCTCGATTGCTTCATCTGTATTATGGACTGTAAGGCCGATTATCTTATTTTCACCCAGAATATTTCGTGCCAGATCTATCGGCATATCGTCCTGTCCGATATGCACTCCATCAGCTCCTGCAGCCAAGGCTACATCGATACGGTCATTTACCAGAAAGATGGCATTATCCCCACATATTTTCCTGATCAGGATCGCTTCTTCAATCATCTCTTTTGTAGTCTTGTCTTTCTCCCGATACTGAACAATCTTACACCCCGCCGATACTGCACATTTCACATCGGACAATGTACCTTTCCTGGATAGGCCGGAATCTGTCACAAGATAGAAATCGATATCATTAAGCAAAGATTTCCAGAATGGCATAAATGGAGCCCTCATAAATCTATAATTCAGCCATCAATACTCTCAACATTAGTCATAGGTTCTGCTTTTTCATCAGTAAGCCCGGATACTTCATCATATAAATGCATCTTGAAACTACCGCTGCCGGTTGACTTAGCCGCCGCAAGTTCCCCGGCAACCCCGAATAGAGACAAAGCATCTATTGCTGCATCACAGAAATCATCGTTCAGGGCTGCAAATGAACCAATTATTGAAGCAACCATGCAACCGGTACCCACAATTGAACCCATTTCTGCATGACCATTTTTAATGGAAAATATCCTTGAACCGTCACTGACTATATCTTCTTTGCCGGTCATCACAACAGTACATGATCTTGAGATGGCCAAATTCTTTGCAAGCCAGAAGGGATCAGCATTGATAGAAGTTGCTTCAACTCCTTTTGTACGGGCATTTTCACCTGCCAGTTTTGCAATCTCAGAATAGTTACCTTTAATGATATCAACATGAGCACTATCAAGGATCTTTGCAGCCATTTGGTTTCTGAATTGGGTTGCCCCTACCCCTACTATATCGAGTACCACGGGAATTTTTTTTTCGTTTGCAGCCTTTGCGGAAATTATCATGGATTCAATAAGTTCAGATGTCAGGGTTCCGATGTTAAGTACAAGGGCAGAGGAAATCTTGGTCATATCAGCACATTCTTCTACAGCATGAGCCATTACAGGAAGTGCACCAAAGGTCCTTATTATATTTGCACAGTCATAAATTGTAACCCAGTTGGTGATATGATGGACCAATGGTTTTGCCTCTCTCAATGTTTTTAGTGCATCTTTCATTGCCTTCCTCCGTAATATTCCCATTAATGTGTTTCACAATCGTGAATAGATATTGCATAATATCTAATAAACTTTACGTCAGCCATATTAATATGAAAAAATAAGATAGTAAGCCAAGTCCTGCAGGTTTGTTGCTTTTTTACAATTTATTCACAAACATCATTAGCGGTATAAATCTTGATAATTTTACCAGCCTGTTCCTCTCCCGCCCTTCTGGCAACCATTTCCTGAAAAGCCATGACATAATCCGGTCTCAAGCAACCAAGGCTTTCCCTACCATCTTTAATCAGGTCCAGCAAATATTCCAGTTCCTTTTCTGAAAGTGCCTCCAGACGATGGGAAAAATCAGATATATCCTTGGAAAAATGATTTGCGACCGGTGGCAGGATTGACTTGAAATTGACCCCTGAACTGCTGCATTCCAGATCAATGCACTCAGGAGCAAGCTTTTTCAGTAGATCTATGTCTTTTTCATCTAGTTTACGTGCCATATAGTTCCTTTTTGGGAATTATTGGTTAAATAGGTGTGTTTACAAAAACCAAGGAAATGGATTTTGCCGGCAGGACAACATACAGCCGGCAGAATCACTGTTATATTTAATCCACTCTTTTAGTACTTGCAGCAGTCTTATCCGGATCTACAACCACATCGATAATAGAAGGCCTGATGGATTTGAATGCTTCTCCAAGAGCTTCATCCAGTTTTGCCGGGTCCTCTATCCTATAACCTTCACCTCCGGTAGTGTTTGCATATTCCGCAAAATTGGGATTAGGGAAACTAACACCAAATTCAGGATAACTGGATCTTAGTTCTTCCTTTTTTATGTTCTTGAGTTTGCCGTCATTAAAGACAATGACATTGATCCCGAGCTCTTCACGTACAGCAGTGGTGAAATCAGCCATAAGCATTCCAAAACCGCCATCTCCTGTAACACATATTACCTGCCTGTCAGGATTATCAAGTTTTGCCGACAGGGCTGCAGGCAGTCCGAATCCCATACTGGCAATATTGGCACACATTAATGTTTTCTGGCCTTCACACATGAATTTCTTGTAGAACCAGTAGGTATGGTCGCCCACATCTACACAAATTATAGCATCAGTGTTTGCATGGCGTTTAATGGCCTGTACCACATAACCGGGATTTACAGGGATGGAAAGATCCTGGGCATCGGCTTCCAGTTCCTCATAATGCTCCTGTTTCATCCGATCGATGTGCTCTAAAAACTCAGTGTTTTCTTCCTTTTCATCGACAAGAGGAAGAAGGTCTTTAAGTACAAGATCCGCATCACCGACAATCGGAGCATCTACATCAAATGTCTTTCCGATTTTGGTCGGATCGATATCTATCTGGACAATCCTGATTCCTGAAGGAACAAGGTTTGCCTGTCTGAAACCCGAACCTATGATAACTATAAGTTCACTGTTTTGTACAGCTTTTGCTGCATGTTTTGACCCTATGGAACCAAGTACACCCAGACTATAACGATCGGTTTCGTGCACCACACCCTTGGCCCTGGAAGTAGTGGCAATGGGGGCTTTGATTTTTTGTGAGAGTTGTGTTAGCAATTCACCACTGTGGCGACAGCCCCAGCCTGCAAAGAGAGTGACTTTCTTGTGAGTGTTTATCAATTCCGCAGCCTTTTCCACATCTTCATGTTTTGGAGAGGTCTGGTTTGAAACCAGCCTCTTTTCAGCGGAATATACATCCCCGCTAAGTTTGCCGGCCAGGATATCAGTAGGTGTGCTGAGTACTGCAACACCGGGCTTTTTGAAGGCATATTTAGTAGCCCTTGTGACCAGACCGAGCGCCTGGTTCTCCCGGGCAATGGTTTCTGTGAATTCAGCAAAGGGGGAGAAAAGTTCTATCTGGTCGATCTCCTGGAAGGCTTCACTGCCAAGATAGACCTCTGCCACCTGACCGGCAAAGGCAAGCACCGGACTCCTGTCGGTGGCAGCATCCATTAAACCGGTGATAAGGTTTGTAGAACCTGGGCCCGCTATGGAGATACAGACGCCCAGCCCGCCGGTGATTTTTCCATGTGCAGAAGCCATGAAAGCAGCGGTCTCTTCGTGTCTTGTGAGAATGAATTTTATTTTGTCACTCCTGCGGATGGAGTCTATCAGGGGCAGGTTGGAATCCCCCGGGATCCCATAGACAAACCTGACACCGAAGGCTTCCAGTTGTTCGACGATCTTGTCGGCAACAGTCGTTTCTACCGATTCATCTTCCTTTTCCCCGCCTTCAGGAACAAAAGCGGATTTCGGAGCCCCGCATACCGGACATGTATAGTCATCAGGCAGTGAATCAAAATCCTGCCCTTCAACCTCCTCATCATAAACCCAGTTACAAACCGAACATCTGTATTTTGCCATGCATTTCCTCCAAGATTCCCCTATAATATGTAGTATTCATGTGACAGGATTGTTTATCAAATGCTGGGAAATTCAACCAATGAATTTCCCTTGCATAAGAGGCAAACATCTCCCACTAGAATTGTCAATAGCTGCAAGTCTGATAATTATATGCCGAAACTATGTTGGTACTAGTGAATGATAATTTTTCCTGTGGGTTTACCAAAATGCCTTGAAAAAGAAGAAATATAGCATAAAAACTTTTTATTTATTATCCTTATTGCTACATATAAAAGATTCAGCGGTTTTTGATATATTTAGTGGTTTACCGCGTCAGGGGCCGGGAAGTGACGAATGTACTGAAAAAGCCTTCCATTCACTCCCTAACTTTGCGGCAGGTTTTATAGGATAATTGGGGTTGAAAGTTGGGAGATCATAAGCAAATTCAGGTTAACGGCATCTGCCACGGATGCTTTCTATACTTATTCAGTCCCATACCTCGATGGAATTGAAGAGAAATATAAGGAAAATAAAAATAAAATTCACAATCAGAATGATTTAAATAGACCAAATTTTGAATAAAGCATCACGGGGACATCAATGCCAGTCGATGAAAATATCAAGAGGATTCTCGAAAAAATCGGTGACAGGACACTCATCTGTGTCACCAAGACAATTGAACCTGAAAGGATCAACGAAGCCATCCGGGCCGGGGCTGCCATAATCGGAGAGAACCGGGTTCAGGAATATGAAGATAAACGCAAGGAAATCCTGCCCTGTGAGACACATTTGATAGGTCACCTGCAGACAAATAAAGTCAAAAAGGCTGTTGAGTTTTTTGATGTCATCCAGTCAGTCGACTCCATGAAAGTAATAAATAATATTGATAGCAGAGCCGGGGATATCGATAAGGTACAGAGGGTCTTCCTTCAGGTAAACATAGGCAATGAACCACAGAAACATGGTTTCAGGCTGGACAGGATCGAAGAAGTTATAAACGAAATCCGCTCCCTTCAAAATATACGTGTGGAAGGCCTGATGTGCATCCCTCCTTTTGTCCCTGCCGAACAAACCCGTCCCTATTTCCAAAAGATGAAAGCCCTGTTTGATGAAATGAAACAGGAAAACCGCGGCAACATCGATATTCAGGAATTGTCAATGGGTATGTCCAATGACTACATGGTAGCCATAGAAGAAGGGGCTACAATGGTGCGTGTGGGTTCGGCTATATTCGGGGAAAGGGAGTATTAAAGATTTATAATTAATTTTATAGTTCAATTTGAAATGAGTTTGACCAAACAATTTACTGAAATTTATAATGCAAATAGAAAAATGTACCACATTATTCCAAAAAGAGGCAAAAAGGATTGTTGAGTTCAATCCTTTCTTCTCAAAAACATAACCATGAGCAGTGCAAATGTACTTAACACAGTACCAAATCCGGGTACTTCATTTGAATCGGTTGTGTTCGAGTAACTTATATTTTCATCTTCTGTCACTTCATCAATTGCTTCTTCTGTACCAGAAATTTCATACTGAGAAGAGTCTATGTTCCCCACTGCAGAAATTGCAAACGGTGAAAAACCAGGAGTCTCGGATTCATAAATGAAGTAATTCTCATTTTCATCTACGGCTTCTGTTGCAAGTGAAGTCCACTCACCATCATGATACCTGCAAAGTACTATTGAATCTGGTTCTACATCGTTATCAGAAAGCCATTCCTTGCTCACCTTGAATCCAACTACAGGGTCTTCCATATCATCTTCATCAAAGGCGACATTACCTACCCAGATATTCATATTCTGATAGACTTTACCTGGAGCAGGCGAATCTACCAAAGCCGACGTATCTTTCAGTACTTCAATTGATGTTTTGGTCTGCCCTTCATTTGTCAGAGACTTGAATTGTATGGCCATTACGGCGTTATCATCTTCGTTGAATTCATATCGTACATCTTCACCAGCAGCAACCTTGTTCACCTGTGCATGCTTGGAGGCAATGTTTTCAAACTCTTCGCCAGTGGCTCCACCGCCACCTCCTCCACTGCTTCCGCCAGAGGGGTTAGGTGACGTGGGTGAAGTTGGTATATCTCCAATATGAACAGTAATTTCATGGGAACCACTGGTAAATTCAATCATCTCGTTAGATTTCATGTCAGTTTTTGAATCATCTACAACAACTGTGAAATCTTCATCTTCAGGAATTGAAGTATTGTCCCATCTCATCTGAGTACTTGATTGAGAAGGCACGTAGAGATTTAATTTCCATTCATCCGTACCATTGCTTTTTATGTCTGTTGCAAGACGAGTTACAACTTCATGTTCGCATGGAAAATAAACATCCAGTGCGTCACCTTGTGGTTCAGGTGGAGCTGGTTTGTCGATATATCTGTCGAAGCCATCTGTTGCATCAGAGTTTATTCCAAATATTCGATCATAAGTTGCTGGAGCAGGAGGTGGTGATGTATTATCCGAGGAACTTGACAGAGATGTGAAATATAATGTCACATCCCATGAATCATTGTTACCTGTTGAAACAGCAGGTGATGTACTAATCACCAACAACAAAACCATAAATGCTATAAAAGGTATTTTTTTCATTTTAAAACACCTTCATGGGTTATATGTTGTGCCTTCAACATCGACTTCTGTATCATTTAAGGCAAGAATCCAATATCCGTTTCCAACTCCAAGATTTTCAACCTCATAGTATTGCTTATTCCAATTATCCCATGTATAAACTGGAAATAGAACTTCATCATTGTTAGCAAATATCGATTCTGTAGATGAGTTTGCAGGGATGATGGGAATTGATACAAGGTTCCAGCCTTTTTGGAGTGACATTGTGTATTTTACTGGAGTTGTATTCGAAGATAACACTTCGAAATTGCCTTCTGCTGACTCATAATTTGCCTTTTCGGCAGTTACAGTAAATTTACCGACATCATCTGCTCTATATTCAAAATCACCTTTTTCTGAAGTTGTACCTATCTCTTCATTGTCTATGAGTATTGATGCATTTTTAATAGCAGCTCCACGGGATGTTACCATGAATACAATTTCCTCACCTTCAACAATGGTAGATGGTTCAACATCAATGTCCAAAGATTCATCAGGTTTTGTTTCTACTTCAACGAATGGATAATAGCGGATATTGTCATTATCGTCGGCAACCTTAAACTTGATTTTACCCATTATGTCGATAATTTCTCCTTCATCAAGATCGACATCATCCTCATTTTCAAGAATGACGCTTTCAGCGATACTTTCAACTGTCATCACCCCAAAGTTATCGCCGTCTTGAATATTCATATAATCTTCAGATATTTGGAAAATCCCATCAATGAATACTGCATGATTTTCAGTACCGCTATATATCTCAGCAAAATGGATTACAATAAGGGGCAAATCATCTGTATCACCAATATCTTTCTCATATACATATTCATCATTTGATGAAATTATAGTCGAGTCAACTTCGTTACCGTTATGGGTCAGTTCAATCATTGCCCTTTCACCGTTGACATCAACTTCCTGAATTTCAAGAGAATAACCTTCTTCCAAAATCAATGAAGAACCTGTATAAACAGATTTCTCATCGCCATCGTCTATAAGGACTTCTGAAAAATGGCCGTTGGACATTAGATTAAGATCATAGGTTTCACCTCCGAATTCACTATCCTCATATCCCGCGAAATATTTCTCGGACATAAAACCGATTACTTCATAATCTCCCCAGTTTGCATATTCAAAAGCAACTGAAATAGGTGTGGCTTCATAAGTAAGGTTGCCTTCATCGATAGACCTACCATCGTATCCCACATAGAGGGATTCACTCAACAGTCCTTCATCTATGTCGTAATAGAATCCTTCGAAGTTCAACGGAGTCCATGTGGAACCTTGATTCTCAGCAATAGTACCCCTTTGTTCATATGCACCAGGTTCGGATATGTCAACAAAGGGAGCAAACCGCAATACATCATCGTCTGCTACTATGAATTTGAGTTTGCCCATGATGTCAATAATGTCACCTTCTCCTAAATCGATGTCATCTTCATTTGACATCTCGATCTTGGAAGATGTTACATCATCTATCTCCATCTCACCGTATTTATCGCCTTCATCGATTTTCACATAGTCTTCAGAAATTTGGAAGATACCATCGATAAAAACAGCGTTTGTTTCAGTGCCACTGAATATATCATCTACGTGAATAGTAATTATAGGTATATCCACAACTGAACCAAAATCTTTTTTGTAAACAAAAGTATCCTCCGAAGAAAGACTGGAATTATCAACTTCAACTCCATTTTTTGAAAGGTTAATCCAAACTCGATCTCCGCTAACATTGATCTTTTCAATGTTAATAGAATACCCTTCTTCAAGAATGAGAGATGATTCAGAATAGACGGATTCATCATCATCCGTATCTATAAGAACCTTGGTAAGGATACCTTCTGATATCAGACTGAGGTCGTAATCGATAATGGATGTATCTGTATTTTCAAAACCAGCAAAATACTTCTCTGCCATGAAGCCGATGATCTGGTACTCATCCCAGCCATTGAACTCAAATTCCTTGGTGATCGATTCGGTACGATACAAAAGGTTATCTTCTTCAATCTCGTGACCACCAACATCAATAGTAGTAGTCATTGATTCGGAAGTGTCACCTGTCTCAAGGTCATAGTAGAATCCAGAAAAACTTCGGCCATCCCAGGTGTAAGTGGTGGATTGATCGGCATTTTCATCCCATACATAATTTCCGAAGTTATATGAACTGGCTTTTGTGACAAGTGTACCAATACTTGTATTTGCTACAAGATCAGGAAACGTTCTGTTATATGCATACACACTGTAATAGTAATTTGTATCAAAATTTAGACCAACCAATGAGACACTTCGAGATGTGGTTGAACTATTATCCCATATCACATTCGGGTTTTCAAGAGTGGGGGATGTACTAAAAACGACTTTTGTGTTGGAATTGGGTTGATCAACGTTATAGTTGATATTTGCACCTGTCTCCCCAATTTCATTAACATTTACATCTGCAATTGATGGTGCAACTTCAAATTCTGCATTTTCATGTCCTCCATCAACAATTCCCTGTGTCCTTACAATATTACTATTATTTATTGCAATGATTAGTTCGGCACGAGGAATAAGAGCATCTATTGTATCAATTAATTTTACTTCGACTTCTTCATTTTCAATTTCAAAGGTGAAATTATCATTGACATCTAAACCTTTGCCCAGTATCTCTGAATCTCTTTCGTATACGTAAAATGATGCATAATCATTTGAAGGAAATACATCGGCTATATCTATAACAAAATTGTTTACCTGGTATCCATCGCCAGAATCAATAGTTCCTTTATAGATTACTTCTTTATTGGGATCAGTCAAACTAACAGTTTTAAAATTATTGATGGCTGAACTGGTGAAAACACTTGTATTTGTACTATTGTGTGCATAAATAGTGTAGTAGTAAGTAGTATTTTCACTCAAACCAGAAATATCAATGCTACGACTGATAGAAGTGCTGTTTTCCCAAGCAGACCAAGTTGCAACTGAAAAGTCAGGAGAAGTGCTATAAGCAATACGTGTAGCAGAATCACTTTGATTTACATCAAAACTTATTGAAGCATAATTTGTGTCTACATTACCTACATTAATGTCTGTTATCGAAGGTGCTTTACTGGCTAATGTTTCAAAACTACTAATAGATGAATTTGTGAACGCACTTATATTTGTACTATTGTGTGCATAAATAGTGTAGTAGTAAGTTGTATTTTCATTCAAGCCAGTAATTTCAATATTACGACTGGTAGAAGTACTGTTGTCCCAGATTTCAGAGGAAGATGAAAGATTTGAATAAGTATTGTAAACCAATTTGGCCTTTGCATCACTTTGATTTACAGCAAAACTTATTGAAGCGGAATTTGTATCTACATTACTTATACTGATACTTGAAATTGATGGTGAAGTGTGATTCATATCTTCAATTGATTCATTGTAAGAAAGCCATTTATCAACTATATCCGAGTTATATCCAACCCATTTTGAAGCAGCATCTCCAGGAGACATTCCACTTTCAATGTCACCCATTACATCTTGGATTTCTTCATGGCTCCAGTTGAAATTACTAATAATTGAGTAGAGTTTGGGCTTGTCTCTTTTAAGTCCTTGTCTTGAAAGAGTCTCTATATGGTCTGCTTCACCATAGGTTTTCTTCGGATCTTCTAAAATCTTTAAATCATATCTCTCGAATGTCCAGTGTGGTGTCCAGAGGGTAACTACAATTGGTTCCTCCGATCTATATGCTGCATCAAGAGCAGATGACATTCCTGCACTGCTGCTAGCTTCAAGACTATAATTCAAATTATATGTTTCAATAGAATTTTGTGTGTCTTGCATAATACTTGCATCAGGTTCAATTCCAGTAATTTTACCGTTGAACAGTTCCCTGTTTGCATTTAAATCTTCAATTGAATTTATTCCATTGATATAGGTAGGTACTGCAAGACCATTTTGACTATTTTCGAGATTTACAGCAACACTAATGATTTGGTCATTATATACATTCCAATAGTTTTCTTGTTCTTTGGGCAACCTTGCTGATATAGTAAAATCAAAATGGCCGTCTGCTAATCCCTGATACATTGGACCCACGTCAACAGCGATTATATCTACTTCATAACCAGCTCGTTCAAGAACCTTTTTCATTACGTTGGTGCTTGCAATATGACTTTCTTTCATAAGATAAACAATAGTTACTGTTGATTCAATATCATTTGATTGGTCTGCTGTTTTAAAAGAATCAATACTTGTATTAGAGAATGAGTTATCATCAGTACCGTTGTATGCATATGCACTATAATAATATGTTGTGTTTTCATTCAAGCCTGAAATAGTAATTCTACGATTTGTAGAAGTACTGTTGTTCCAGCTGGACCAGTATACTGAAGAAAGGTGAGAAGATGTGCTATAAGCAATACGAGTGGAGGCGTCGCTTTGATTCACATCAAATTTTACTGAAGTGGAATTTGTATCAATATCGCTTACACTTGTAATTGAGATTGATGGAGCAATTGATTTTTGTGCTTTTTCCAAGTCAGTATTGTTTGCAATTAGAAGTTCGGCTCCATCTTCTGAATATTGGTAGAATGAATCATAAAAAGTAATTGAACCCTCATTATCTTGCGATATGTCAGAAACCCTGCCCAATATAATTAATTTGTTATTTCCATCTATGCTTAAAGTAAATGCAAAATTGCTATTCAAGTCAACTATAAAATCATCCACGTATTGTCCGTTCTTTTTTATTTCCATCCAGACTTTATTTCCGTCTACGCTTACCTGTTGAGGTACCAATGAATAACCTTCATAAAGACTTATTTCTTCACCGCTATGCAAAGAAAATTTTGCTCCTTTAATAGAATCAGTTAATCTTACGAGATTTATAAGTGGGAAATCATCCTTTGATTCGCCATTTGGCGGTATGTAATATGTTGTGTCTCCAATACCATCATCATTAGTATCTGCTCCACTATAATCTCCATACCAATTAGAGATCCACAGGTTCGAACCAGTTGTTTCATAAGCATTATGATTTAAATTCTTGTAAATATTATTATAAAGAATGATGTTCTCACTACATTCTATAGAATGTAAGCCAGCGTTGTTATGGGAAATATTATTTGCTTTTAATATATTGTTGTTTGATTTTTCTAAATCGATACCATAATTTGAATTTTCTGAAATTATATTATTTTGAATATTGCTGAAATCGGAATTATAGAAATAAGTACCATAAAAATTACTTGACACACTGTTATTTGTGATATGATTGTAATATGAATACCTCAAATAAATACCAGACTGAGAATTATGTGAAACGGTATTATTTTGAATATTACTGGAATCTGAGTCACTCAAATATATACCACGATATGAATTATATGAAACGGTATTATTTTGAATATTACTGGAATCTGAGTCACTCAAATATATACCATTATAATTACCTGAAACGGTATTATTTTGAATAACATTGGAATCTGAGTCACTAAAATAAACACCCTTATTTTTTCTTATGATAGTATTGTTTATAATGACACTGTCTGAAGATTCAGCTAGATAAATTCCTTCAGGATTTGTATTTATAATTCTGGAATCATTAATTCCAATGAGATTATCAAACAGTCTATTTCCTTTAGACTTGAAAATATAGATACTGCTATCCAATGTATTGCTTGATATTGTATTGTTATGGGAGTTTACAGTATAAACGTCCCGATTACTGTTGTGTAAATAATTGTTTTCAATTAAGTTGTCATCTGAATAAAATAGATAAACTCCATTTTCATTATCAGAGATTGTGTTGTTTTTTATTGAGTTGTTTCCCACTTCAAATGTGTAGATTGCATAATTATTTGAATAAACTGAATTATTGACAATGTTATTATTTTCTGATTTGATCTTAATTCCACTATCTGCGTCTCCACCATTCCAATCATCACCACTTCCAGTAACATTGAAATTCTGGATAGAACAGTTGTCTGCGGTAATTGTAATTGCAGAGCCATTTCCACTCGCATTTATTAGTGGTAATGTATTTTCTGTATCCCCAATTAATGTTAAAGTCTTATTGACAACCACATTTTCAAAATAAGTTCCATTTTTCACTTCAATTGTGTCATTATCAATTGCATTATTTATCGCAACCTGAATAGAGTTATAATCGGCAGCTCCATCATCATCTACAACATGAGTTGTTGCAGATCCGATTCCTGAAAATATGAACAAGAGAATTGAAATGATGATTATGCTTTTTACTGAATAAGATAATAAGTTTTTATTTTCATATATTGGTTTTATGTTGATACCCCCATTTAAAGAGATACTTAATGAATTGTTTGAATTGGTAATATTTAGACTATGGATTAAGCAATTGTACAAAGTATATTTTGAGCGTAATATTTGAATCCATAAATAACTTTGGATTTTATTTTTATATGAATTGGATTATTATTCATATGAATCTGCTATCGAATTCAATACATCTTCATAATAAGTGGTTATTATCCATTATTTAGATTTCACTTCTTTTAGATATGAAATCAAAAAGTTCAGAAAATCAACTCGAATCACTACAAAAATCCCTATCAGAAACCAACAAAGAGTACAGTGGGCCCGCTGGAATTCGAATCCAGGATCTCCGCCGTGTGAAGGCGACGTCATAACCGGCTAGACTACGGGCCCATGAAAGATATTCACCTAAGTGAACCACAATAAAATATAAGGTTTTCGACAAATTAGAAAATGGGAGAAGACAATTTATAGAAATGTAAAAAAGAAAATGTGTGGTGAGAGACACCACTTTTATTCAACATACATCAATTTACCTTCTTCTCCGGGGTCTACCTGATACCTGGCATCACGTTTCCATTCGTAATTTCCATCGTTTTCACTGATTGCCCAGATATCGTAATCCCAGTGTACCCTGTCACCATTTTCATCCAGCTTTGTCCAGCCGGTGACACCAAAGTAAGTATCGGAAAGGGTATTCATTGCCAGTTTTGTGCTTTCATCATTCTCAGGCACTGCATCGAGATCCACGAATGTAGCCAGCCAGAGAGCATCATATGCAGCCAGTCCATATGTTTCAGGAGCCCGGCCAAGTTCTTCCTCAATTCTGGATTCGATCACCTGATAGCGGTCGTTTTCTTCCTCATAACCATAGATTGGTGCCCTTAGGTTGGTTGTTACAGCAAAACCGGCAACTTTCTCTTCAAGCAACTTTTCGTTAAGGGCTACACCATCACTGCCATACCACTTGACATTTGATAAAGCAGGATATTCTCCGGCAAGTGAGAAGATTTCCGTTACCTCTTCATAAGAACACAGTAGAACTGCCACTGAATCTTCATCGGAATCTGATGTTGCCGAAATTACCTTTTCATTCAAGGCTTCAACTTCTGCGGAAAAATCTTCAGTTGCAGAGTCGTAGATGATTCCTTCCATTACTGTTCCATCAAAGTGCTTTGCAGTTTCTTCACTCAGACCATTACCCCATGTATCGTTCCTGTAAATTGGAATTACAGTATCGACTTTTTCTTCTTTCATCATTGTAGCGAGAACCATTCCCTGATTACTGTCATCAGGCACAAGCCTGAAGAGGTTATCATCAGCTACAGCCAGGGAAGGAGCTGTGGAGGCAGTACTCAAGAGAACTATACCATTGTTTTCAGCATACTCCAAAACTGCTTCTGCATTATTACTTGACTGTGGACCGATAACGATCTTTATACCCATCTCATCAAGTGCTTTGAGTTGTTCCAGCGCTTTAGCCGGATTGTCTTCAGTATCTCTGATTATCACTTCGACTTGCTTATCTGAACCAAGTCCTGAGAAATAATTATTAATGTCCTTATTTGATATCTCAAGAGCGGTCTGGCTTGCTACTCCGATAGAACCAATATTACCTGTTACTGGTAAAAGTGCACCTATGGTGATATCTGCCGATTCAGTGGTAGATTCTTCTGTCGATTCGGTACAACCCATTCCCAGGGTTGACAAAATTAAAATAGCTATTAAAAAACCTGTAATTTTTTTCATTAAAAATCGCCAGATAGCATATGCATAAAACTTGTTTATATATTTATTTAGTTATTCAATGTACAAATATATTAAAATACAGAAATATTACTTGCGACAATCAAATATACAATCAGGAAAAATGATAATAGTCAGATTTGCGCTTTCTGAAAAAATAATCATATAACAGGCATCATTATTACTAAGGGAGAAATGGATTATGTTCGATAAAATATTACCACAACAAAAAAGCATGTCCACAAAATTAGGCGGATTACTTGTACTTGTAGGAGAAACAATGTTTCTATTCTCCTTGATGAACTTCCTGATGATCACCAGATTGCAATATTACAGCGAAGGGGATTCTTTCATACGCACTCTCTTTCCTCACTATTTGTTCTTTGTAATAGCCCTGTTCCTCGTGGCTTTCACAGGTATGTGGTTTGCCTATGTGTATATAATTCCCAGTAAACAAAAATTCTCCCAGGAGCAGGCAGTAAAGGATGCACGCAGTCCGATGTACAACCGTCTGATAGAAGTACATGAAGACCTCAAAGGTATTGACAATAAATTGCAGGACCTATCGGACAGACTTGATGAACTTGAAAAAAACCAGCGCCCGGGAAAAGAATAAATGACAATCGATATCGAGCCTCTATTGGATGAACCTGCCTTGCTAGTAAAGGGCCAATCCCGCACCCTTGTACTCTCAGACCTCCATATAGGTATCGAATGGGACCTCTACAAAAGTGGTTTCCTGGTTCCCAGTGGTCTTGAAAGGCGACTCAAAAAGATAGAGGGTTATATCGAGCAGACCAAATCCGAGAGGATAGTATTGCTGGGTGATATAAAGCACAATGTCCCACAAATTTCATGGCAGGAGCGGGATGAAATACCCATGTTTCTCGAAAGACTCGCCATACATGCAGAAATCGATATTTTCCCGGGCAATCATGATGGTGGAATTGAATTCCTGCTGCCAAAAAACAAAAGTATTCACCTCCACCCTTCCAGAGGTGACATAATTGAGGAGGTTGGATACTTCCACGGACATACATGGCCCGATCCAAAACTCATCACAGCACAGCATTTAATTGTAGCCCACAATCATCCGACCCTGCGAATCACCGACAGCCTGGGGTATTCCACATCCGAACAGGTCTGGGTTAAAACTAAATTGAATCATGAAAAACTAAAAAACCATTTTGAAAAGATCGGTGTTGAAATGCCTGAGAGTGACACACAACCTGATGTTGTAGTTATTCCTGCTTTCAATGAACTATGCGGAGGGGTCGCTTTTAACGAAGCTATTCTTGATGACCTGCTAGGGCCTGCATTCTCTTCGGGTTCCATTGATGTATCAAATGCGGATATCTACCTGCTTGATGGAATGTACATGGGCAAATTGAAGAATATAAAAAAACTCAGTATTACAAAAAAGCGCAAAGTCAAAAGGAGGCGAGGGCGATGATGGATACGGTATTTGGCCAGTTGCACCCTCATATCAGAAAAGCCCTTGCAAAACAGCAATTCCATACACCCACACAACCCCAGCAAGAGTCCATTCCACCCATCCTGGAAGGCAAGAACGTCCTGCTTATTGCACCCACCGGTTCGGGAAAGACCGAATCTGCAATCCTTCCTCTTTTTGATCACATCCTTTCCAAAAACCCAGAGGAAAGGAAAGGCATTTCTGCTCTCTACATAACACCCCTGAGGGCACTGAACCGTGACATGCTGCACCGCATACAATGGTGGGGCAAGGAACTCGATATCAAGGTCATGGTGCGACACGGGGATACCAGCCAGTATGAGCGCCAGAAGCAATCAAAAAACCCTCCGGACCTATTAATTACTACTCCTGAAACCCTGCAGGCAATGTTTACAGGTAAAAGGCTGCGCAAAAACCTGGAAGATGTGAGTTTTATCGTGGTGGATGAGATCCATGAACTTGCCGAATCCAAAAGAGGAGCACAGCTGGCTATCGGGCTGGAAAGACTGGTAGAATTATCAGGCGAATTCCAGAGAATAGGCCTTTCTGCAACTGTCGGTAACCCCGATGTTGTGGCAGCTTTCCTTGCAGGAGCAGAAAGGGACATGCAGATCGTAAAAGTGGAAATGCTCAGCCTGCTCAAATTCAACGTGGTCACCCCTCACATGGAGGATGAAGACCTCAAAACCGCACGTAAAATAGGATGTTCTGCGGAACTGGCCACACACCTGCGTTGCATTCAGGATATTATAATGCAGAAAAAATCCACCCTGATTTTTGTCAACACACGCCAGAGTGCCGAAGTACTTGCATCGGGTTTCAGGATGCTGGACTTACCCATCGGGGTACACCACGGCTCCCTGTCCTATGAAGCCCGCCTGGAAGCGGAAGAGAACTTCAAGAACGGGGATTTGAGAGGCCTGATCTGTACATCTTCAATGGAATTGGGAATCGATATCGGCAGTGTGGATCATGTAATACAGTATGGCTCGCCCAGACAGGTTGCCCGGCTGCTGCAAAGGGTTGGCAGGGCGGGACATCGTATTCATGAAATTTCGGAAGGAACGATTATTGCACTGGAATTTGATGATATCGCCGAAAGTATGGCCATCGTTGGAGCCGCCAGGGAAGGTAAAGTGGAGGATATTTCTCCCCAGAGCGGGGCCCTGGATGTAATCGCCAACCAGCTTTCAGGTATCGTGCTGGACTTCGGGGATATAGAGATTCCCCGTATACTTTCCATTCTCAGGCGAACCTACCCATTCAAAGATTTAAGCCTGCAGGCGCTGGAAAAGATCGTGGAGCAGGTAACATACAACAGGCTTGTGTGGCGGGATAAAGGTTCCAGTATCATCAGTCGGCGCAAAAGGAGCTGGCAGTATTACTACCAGAACCTCTCCATGATCCCGGATGAGAGAAAATTCGAGGTCTATGATATCGTCACTGGCAAGGCGGTCGGGACGCTTGATGAAGCTTTTGTGGTTAACTTTGCCAATCCAGGGGCTATTTTCATAACCCGGGGAGAGGTGTGGAGAGTACTGGAACTCGATCCTGAACGAGGGCGCATAAAAGTTGAACCGGTAAGAAGTATGGGGGAGATCCCCAGCTGGGTCGGGGAAGAAATACCCGTTCCCTTCGAGGTGGCACAGGAAGTCGGAAAACTGCGCCGGGAAACTGCAGACCTGATTACAACAGGTGCAGAAGAGAAGGAAATCATCAATACATTGATGGAACGCTATCCTGTGGACAAATATTCAGCAGATGGGTTTTTCCGGCTAATCAAAAAACATGTGGATCAGGAATGCCCAATGCCACATGACCGACAGGTCATTATCGAGAAGCAAGAAGATGGAATGGTTATCAATGCATGTTTCGGGCACAACACCAATGAGACCCTGGGCAAGGTAATGACAGCCCTGCTTGCGGCCCGGTTTGGCAGCAGTGTGGGACAGGAGACAGATCCCTATCGCATTAAACTTGCCCTGCCGGTAAGTTTCCGTGCCGAACAGATACGTTCCATGATAGCCGATACACTTCCCGAACATGTGGAACCCATTCTGGAGATGACACTGAAAAATACCTCCCTTTTGAAATGGAAAATGGTACAGGTAGCCCGTAAATTCGGTGCCATCAGTAAAGAAGTAGACTACGACAAGATCAGCATGAAAAAACTTATCGACATTTACGAAAACTCGGCTATGTACGATGAGGTATTAAGAGAAATTTTCCACAATATGCTGGATGTAAGTCGCACAAAGGAAATACTGGAAAAGGTGCAGCAGGGAGATATCAACATCGCAACAGGCCCTCCATCCCCTCTGGGAGGAGCGGGATTCGATGCGAAAAAAGATCTGATAGCACCGGAAAGAGCTGAAGGTTCTATCATAACAGCACTCAAAAACCGTATTGAAAATGACAGGGTAATCCTGTTCTGTGTACACTGTACTAAATGGGTATCCCGTCGCAAAGTGAAAAATGTGCCTGAGAACATTGTGTGCCCTATCTGTGAGTCTAAAATGGTGGCTGCCCTGAAACCCTGGGAGGAAGAGGAAATCAAACTGGTTAAGAAAAAAGATCGAATGGATTCAAAAGAGGACCAGAAACGCATCCAGAAAGTATTTCGCAATGCCAACATCGTAATGACACAGGGAAGGACTGCGGTTGTGGCCCTGGCAAGCCGTGGAGTTGGTCCTGAAACCGCCACCCGTATTATCCAGAAGATGCAGGTGGATGAGGAAGGTTTCTACAAAGACATCATGGAAGCCGAACGCAACTATGCAAAAACGAAACGTTTTTGGGGTTAATGAAGTCTGCATTTTGTTTCCTTCCAAAAACTAAAATACATTACAAACTGTTATTCTTATCATGAGCTCAACTATTGAAGATTTAGTCCAGTCATTAAATCCCAAACAGCAAGGTTATGTAAATCTCGAATTGCCCGACCCGACCAACGGTGAATACCTGCTTACGGTTTTCAGGCTAGTTCCCGGTGGGGAGATGAATATGCTACAGGCAGCAGCTGAAATCGCAGCGGAATCATCAACGGGTACGAATTTCAGGGTAAATACCGAGACGAAGTTCTCAAAGGTCATGAATGCCCTGGTCTACCAGATGGACCTGGAAAGGGAACTTGTGTGGATAGCCTATCCCTGGAGACTTTTTGACCGGGGAGGCAATGTACAGAACATCCTGACCTACATCGTGGGAAACGTCCTTGGAATGAAAGAGATATCTGCCCTTAAACTGCTGGATGTCTGGTTTCCTCCCTCAATGCTTGAACAATATGACGGGCCCGGTTTCACAGTCGATGATATGCGCAGTTACCTTGGAGTTTACGACAGGCCAATTCTTGGTACCATCGTGAAACCCAAAATGGGATTGACCTCTGCCGAATATGCCGAAGTCTGTTATGACTTCTGGGCAGGCGGCGGGGATTTTGTCAAGAATGACGAACCACAGGCAAATCAGGACTTCTGTCCCTACGACAAGATGGTAAAGCATGTAAAAGAAGCCATGGACAAGGCAGTAAAGGAAACGGGGAAGAAAAAAGTCCATTCATTCAACGTCTCGGCACCGGACTTTGACACCATGATTGAGCGCTGCGAAATGATCAGGAATGCAGGATTTGAGCCCGGAAGTTATGCTTTCCTCATCGACGGTATTACCGCCGGGTGGATGGCTATCCAGACAATCAGAAGGCGTTATCCAGATGTTTTCCTGCATTTCCACAGAGCCGCTCACGGTGCCTTCACACGTCCGGAAAATCCCATAGGTTTTTCCGTGCTGGTACTGTCTAAATTCGCACGTCTGGCAGGCGCCTCCGGCATCCATACGGGTACCGCAGGAGTTGGAAAAATGAAAGGAACTCCTGAGGAAGATGTAGTTGCAGCCCACGGTATTCAGTACCTGAGTTCACATGGTCATTTCTTCGACCAGAGCTGGGCCAAGATCATGGAAACGGATAAGGATGCCATAGAACTTGTGAATGAAGACATAGCCCATCATGTCATACTGGAAAAAGACAGCTGGAGAGGCATGAAAAAATGTTGTCCCATTGTTTCCGGTGGACTGAACCCCGTCAGGCTGAAGCCCTTCATTGATGTAATGGGTAATGTTGATTTCATCACGACCATGGGATCAGGAGTACATGCCCATCCTGAAGGAACCCGTTCAGGAGCCAAAGCACTGGTACAGGCATGTGATGCCTATCTGCAGGAAATTGATGTCAGGGATTATGCCAAAAATCACAGGGAACTTGCCCAGGCTATTGAATTCTTCCCGGAAAAATGATATCATATAATTGAAAAGGCCTTCCTGTGCGTGCAATTGCTGCGGGCCGATAAATTGCGGCTTCGCAGCAAATTGCCAGAAAACAAAAAGATCAGCCGTACTTATTCATGTAATTTTTGTAGGTCCGGATATATTCAGCATGAGGCCAGATCAGTGGAATCGTGACGTACGCAAGTCCATCATTCCACTTGGGGTGGGCACGGACGTGTTCTATCATCTTCATCTTGCTGTCCCTGAGAATTTTGGCATTGGTATAATCCTCCAGCCACATCTCAAACCGTTCTATAGTTGAAATATGTTCAGGTAACTGGTACTCATGAGCCATATCAACTACCCATCCGAGGTACATTTCTGCCATTTCTTTTTGATCAATATTTATGAAATGGTTTGCAAGTTCACAGGTAAAATGGCACCATGGACCATAGCCACCATTATTCCGATCCCAGTGCTCAGGGTAACGGTTCAGGCCGCCAATTTCCTTATCCCATAAATTATCATGAATTCGTTTTACAGTAGACTTTATTTTAACATCCGAATCCGGGAGAAGACCGAAATAAGCAGGTGCATATTCCACAGCATCCACATCAATAACACTGGAGGCAAATGCGTCATAACCTATTGGATTACTGCTCTTATCCTTCACACGGATACATTTTATAAAGGAACGCCTGCGTGGACTGTAGAGACGTGTCATGATGGCATTCCTGACCTTTCCTCCTTCTTCCTTCCAATTTGAGACGTCCTTGCCCAGTGCCTCGCCCATCTTCACAGCTTCCAATACACCCGCACAGCATGCACAGTTGGCATAAATCTCAAAACCGTGCTCATAAGCCGGATATTCATGAATACTGTTAACCGTATGAATAAGGTCAACTTCTTCATTTTTATTCATCAGGATAAAACCGACTGCTTTTTCGACAACAGGCCAGTATTCTTCAATGAATTTCTTATCAGCCATCTTATCAAAAAATGAGCCACCTGTAGCCTCGAAATACTTCCCCAGCGCATAAAGGATAAGACCGTTTCCGTCTATCTGCAAATCCTTATAACTTGCATCATTGCCGTCTATATCATAGCGCTGGGAAAACTCACCCAGAGGCTTTTGCGCATTCAACATAAATTCGAGCCCTTTGCGAGCCTGATCCATAAGGTCAGCATCTATTGCACCAAGGATATCCATCGAATGATCCCTGGGATAGATGAAAGGATATCTTGTACCGGGAGGACTTGCATAAAATCCACCCTTTTCGTGCTGATTTTCACTGAGAATCTTGACACTGTTTTCATAAAGCCTGTGGGCTTCCAGATAATTCAATAGGATCACTCCTCTTCAGGATATTCGATTTTAAATACGGAAAACGATTTATCAAGATAGCCGGAAACTTCATCCTTGGATATACCGGATCTTTCAATAGCCTGCTCATTATATTCTTTTGTTTTACTTACAGGTGATTTGCTACCCAGATTAAGGAGTTTGGCACCTGCCAGCTCGGCACGTCTTTTACTATAGCTATGATGCAATATACCCACGGCACTGGAAAGTGCAGGATAGTTCCAGCCTTCTTCAGATTGGTGTTTCTGATCCTTGACAAAATCGATTAGTTGCTGGTATTCTTCTGGCCTTTCCCCGTATATTTCTATAAACTCTACAAGGTCATTGCCAAATGGGCATACAGGCAAATAGTTTATGTTGTCGTCCCTTGCACCCTCAAATCCTGGACCTTCAATCTCAGCAAGCCTATAACCAATGGATTCGATCCAGTGGTAAGTCTTCTCCGGCCCTACCATATCCACCATTTCTATAATGCCCACAAGAAAAGCCTTGGGAAGCATATTTTCAAGTCGTATCACAGTAATTCCCCCTTGTTCTAAGATCAAACTGTATCTCTGTTCTCATTAGATCCGATTAATTTAAGAATTGCACGGTTCCACCCCTCAGGCCCGATACCTTCAACCCTGATTATATCATCATCCTCAATGGAAGGATCATGTTTACCATCTGGTTTCTGGACAAGGAAAGCCACATCCACCGTCTGTAACATGGGCAGGTCGTTCTGACTATCTCCGAGTCCCACACTGACCACTGAGGGATGAATTTTCCTGTATAATTCAGTCAATATCGAAACTGCCATTCCTTTATCATTATCCCCCATCAAATGCCAGTATCTTCCGCCTCTGGTGAAATTTAACCCCTGTGCAAGAATATGCTCTTTGAGCAGTTCTGTTCCTGAATCATCTTCCATTTTAAAGGCTTCATCATATTCCCTTTTTTTGGCAAGTGTTGCAGATTCAATGCCAAGACCCGTATCCTCACTTACCTCTTCAGCGTTCAGGTCACCAAAACCAGTAATCGGAAGAGAGGTACGATCTCGAATAATTGAAAGTACTCTGCGAAGCTCTTCATAGCGAGTTCCAAGTTCAATTATTTCATAATCCTCATTTTCGCTTGTATACTCAAAGTCTACATTGAAATAGCCACGGGGGATAAAGATCGCCCCTCCGTTTTCAGAAATAAAAGGATGACGAATATTTAGTTCCTTAACATAAACCTCTATTTCAGCGCGGGTCTTACTGGTACAGAAAATCAGGGGAATATCCTTTTGATCAAGCAATTTTATTGCATCAAGGGCAGCTTCATATGAATAGGTATCATGATCAATCAACGTACCATCAAGATCAGTAAAAATAATATATTTCATTTTTAAACACTCCCACACAGGTATCACATTATAGTACCAAAGCTCTGCAAACATATCTGATTACGATTATTATCTCTGTAGATTTCATTTGTTAGAAGAAGTATATAAATAATTGGAGAAGAAACTGTTTGGATTTGTAACAAAATGCAAAACTGAAAACACGATAAACAATGAAAATAGTTACAATTTACAGGGGCAAGAAATAATAAACGAACAGGTATTAATTTACATGATGCAAAAGCTAATTTCAATATTCAACCCCTATATGAGTATTGCAACAAAAAATAACATCATTAATAAAATCGGGAAAGGACAAACTGAAATTATAATGCCCACTACAAACCATTTATTAATGAAAATACAAGGAAAATCCAATACAAATGGAAATAAAAAATCAGCTATCACTATTGTAGATAGTGGTTTATGTGAAAGGGAATCACATGTTCTTGCAGAGAAACTGGACACTCTCCTGAAAGATGAAAATGGGGATCTGCAAGATCCAGGACTGTATATCGAAGATTTTAAGAGAGACTTAATTGGTGGCCTTGCCTTCATAGCAAGAAGCAATCATTGGATTACCTGTGCAACTGATGTGCTAGGAGTGAAATCTCTATGGTATTCTACAGAAGATGGTTTTGCGGTTGCATCTGAAAAGAAATATCTTGAAATGACTGGTTATTATAATATTGAAAAAGTTGACCCGCGAAGTACCCTTAGTTATGATACAGAAGAGGGGACATTACATATATACAGTAATTATGAACTGAAACCATATGTTGAACCTGCAACAAAACAACCTGATGAAATCATAGAACAATTATATCGGCTGCTTGGGGAATCTGTAAGCAGATGTCTTCCTCCTTCCATGATAGGGATTTTGTTTTCCGGAGGGGTGGATTCCACACTTGTAAGCATGCTTTGCAAAAAATATAGCAAGCAAGATATCTGTTGCTATGTAACAGGACTTGAAAATGAAATCCAGGCACCCGATGTACAGCATGCACAAAAAATAGCAAACAAGCTGGAGTTGCCTCTGAAAGTTATTGAAGTATCTCTTGAGGAAACAGAAGAAATCCTGAAAAAAATCGTTCCCTTGATAGAAACTACAAGTGTACCCATGGTGGGGGTTGCCCTGCCAACTTATATAGCAGCCCGGGCAGCAAAAGAGGATGGGATCAACGTTCTTTTTACGGGTAGCGGGGCAGATGAAATGTTCGGTGGCTATAACAGGCACAAAAAAGCCACTGACCTGAACAATGAATGTCTGAAGGATACAATAAACATCCATCTGGAAGATACTTACCGGGACGGATTGATTGCATCCGAACTGAAGCTGGACTTACGCTCCCCTTTCCTGAACAAGCATGTTGCAGAATATGCTCTGGGAATCCCTGCTGCCCTTAAGCTTAATGAAAATGGCAATAAAATGATACTGCGCCAGGTGGCTGAAAGGGCCGGAATTCCTGCAGAGTTTGCACTCAGGAATAAAAAGGCTGCCCAGTATGGGAGCAAGTTTGACAGGGCTATCGAAAAACTTGCAAAACGAGCTGGTTATAAAAATAAAACGGATTATCTGAAGAACATGGAAAAAAACTACAAACCAAAACTTGGAGTACTGTTCAGTTCGGGAAAGGATTGTCACTTCGCAATGTACAAAATGGAAGAGGCAGGATATCCGATCAAATGCCTAATCACAGTAAAAAGCAAAAATCCGGATTCCTATATGTTCCATACACCCAACATCAATATGGCATCCCTTCAATCCGAAGCTATGGGGATACCCCTTATTGAACAGGAGACAGCAGGGGAAAAAGAAGTTGAGCTTGATGATTTGAAAAAAGCAATCGAGAAGGCAAAGAAAGAATATGGGATCGAAGGAGTTGTAACCGGTGCCCTGTATTCAACATACCAGAAAGAGCGAATAGAAGGTATCTGTTCAGAACTCGGAATGAATGTGTATTCACCTCTATGGCATATGGACCAGGAAGAAGAAATGCACAAATTGCTGGAAGAAAATTTTCATTTTCTATTCAGTAGCATAGCAGCTTATGGTTTAAGCAGCAAGTGGCTGGGCAAGGAAATTACCAAAAAAGAGATCGATGAACTGGTAAAACTAAACGATAAAATCGGGCTGAATGTCGCCGGAGAAGGAGGAGAATTTGAAAGTTTCGTTCTTGACTGTCCCCTATACTCCAAAAGAATAGAAATAAAAAAGAGCACTATCATAGATATTGATGAGTATACTGCACGCCTTAATATAGAGGATGCTATACTTGTACAAAAGGACAGGACACAAAGGGAGTGATTATATGCCTACACCATCAAATGAACCAAAATCGATTAAGAAAAAGGAAGAAGAGCCGGAGGAAACTGCTGAAGAAGAAATAGACGACTGGTGTGAACTTGTAAGCGGTGATGAAGAGGAAACAACAGAAGCTGACCGCGAGATGAAAGAATGGTGCAAGAGCACGACATCTAAAAAGGAAGAAGAGTAATTATTGGCTTCCTTACAAACACACGAGTACAAATATGAAATTACCAGATCACCGTACCAAAATTGTATGCACGATTGGCCCGGCTTCCAGTCCTGAACCCGTACTCAGGCAATTGATACTTAAGGGGATGAATGTAGCCAGGATTAATTTTTCTCATGGTGATCTGAAAAAACACAGAGAAGTTATTCAAAGGATCCGTAGTTTATCAACTGAACTGGGAGTAACTGTGGCCATTCTTGCCGACCTGCCCGGCCCCAGAATAAGGGTTGGAGACCTGGAAAACGAACCTTTAACTATTGAAAAGGGAGATACTGTTTATCTTACCCCTCTGGATATAGAAGGTGGGAAAAACATCATACCGGTAAATTACAAAAGGCTTTATGAGAGTGTAAGCCCGGGAAGCAATGTATTTCTCAATGATGGTTTTATCCAGCTTAGATGTCTGGGTAATACCGATAAAGGGGTAGAATGCAAGGTTGAGATCGGGGGTTATCTCACATCACACAAAGGAGTGAATTTGCCAGGCTCCCGCATCTTTCTGGATGCTGTTACTGATGATGACCTGAGATTCATGAAGTTTGCCCTGGATGAAGAAATAAACATATTCAGCCTCTCATTTGTAGAAAGTGCATCTGATATTGAAAAGTTGCGACAATTCGCCCAGCAGCATGGTGAGTCCATTTATGTCGTGGCAAAAATAGAAAGGGAAGAAGCGGTAAAAAACATAGATGATATTCTTGAGCATACCGATGCCATAATGCTTGCAAGAGGGGATCTGGGAGTGGAAACCCCAATCCAGCAAGTACCGGTTTTGCAAAAAGAGATTATACATAAGGCAAATCTGCGGGGTAAACCTGTCATTACTGCAACACATATGCTTGAGTCAATGACAGAAAATATTCGTCCGACACGTGCAGAGGCCACTGATGTGTCCAATGCAATACTTGACGGAACCGATGCCCTGATGTTATCCGGGGAAACGGCGGTAGGAAAATACCCGATTGAAACCGTGCTGATGATGACTGGAATTGCTTCAAGGACTGAAAAATGGAGAAATGAAACTGGCTGGGGAACTGAATTGCTTACAAAGGGCATCGATGAACTTACCATGTCAGTTAGTGATGTTATTGCCCTGCAGGTTTACCAGGCAATCAAACGTTTGAAAGTAGACCACACTGTAACACCCACCATTTCCGGCCAGACTCCGCGCAGGATTTCCCGATTTAAACCCGATTGCTGGATATTCGCTATGAGCAGAAGACAGGAAATATGTGAAACCCTTGCCCTTTCATATGGGGTTTATCCTATATATTCCCCGAATAAAGGTGGCAGCTGGGAACAAACTGCCTCTACATTGCTGAAAGAAAATCAGATAGCATCGGTTGGCGATCTCATAGTCTTCACAGAAGGGCAGTCTCCCGGTAAACCGGGAGGGACCAATATGCTGAAAATTTTGCAGATTGAATGATTTTAAAGCGTTTGTTCTGCAAGTAACGTAGAGATATCTTTTATCGCTGGTTTTGGCTCTCCTGAAACACCTTCCAGATGATACTGGCAAAAGGGACAGTAACTTACCAGTGTATTGCCTTCCTGAAGGTTTTCAAGGGTCAGATTTGCTATTTTACCGGATATTTCCGGGAAATTGGGTTTGACACCTGCCGGTGCACCACAACAAACCGTACCTTCAAACAGTTCTTCTATGGAATATCCCATAGCTGAAATCAACTGTCTGGGAACATCATTTTCCTTTCTCATGGGACATGCATCCCTCAGAGAAACCGTACCTGTGGTCTTACGTGGCTGCAGTCTGCCTTTACTGACAAGATCACTGAAGAGGTCAAGAGAAAATACCACTTCGAATTCCGGTTTTCTGCCTAATTTTGCATACTCTTTCCCGATGACCTCATAACATCCCGGACATGAGACTACCAGTTTTTTTATTCCCTGTGATTCGATGTAATCCACATATTTACGTGCATGTTCTGCAGCTTCATCCAAATGACCGTTGTCAATCAGGAAAAGGCCACAGCATTTTTCCTCTTCAAGTAACATGGGTCTGATATCTGCAGCATTCAGTAATTGTATCGTTGAACGTGCAATCTCCGGCTGAGCAAAGGATACCCAGCAGCCACCCATGTAAGCAATTTCTGATTTTTCAGCAATTTCCAGATCATTGGTCACCCAGTCAAAACGATGAGCATCATCCATGTGTCCAGGCACATTATTTACAAGAATGTTCTGACAGATCTTTCCGGTTTTATCTGGTTCCCTGCCCTGCTCTGCGAGCAGTTGTCTTTCCCTCTGTATAATATCCGTGATTGGAATGTCCACGGGACAGACATCATCACAGGCCCCACAACGTGTCGAAAGATACACATTGTTCATTTCATCTTCTGTAAGTTCTTTTCCTGCCTCAATACGTTCAAGCAGGGATATTTTTGCTCGGGGCGTAAAAGAGTCATTACACGTAACTTTTGTAACAGGACATACATCAAGACATTTGTTACATTCGATACATGAATCTGCAAGTTCCTGTAAATTTATCATAAGCTACCTCTGAATATATTCTGTTATAAAATTGTGGTTTCGTATATTAATAAATAATTAGTGGTACAAAAATAAGAAAAAGATATTAGCTAATATACATCAGCCAATGTCACTGGTGAAAAGATAGTCATTGTCCTTTGCAGAATTGTGACAGTTAATGCAACCATCCACCTGTCCTTCCACAAGGACTTCACCTTCAGGTGAATAGGATGCCCAGAACCAATCATTATGTTCCGGATCATAACCTTCTACCTTATACATCACAACTATGTTGCTGAGTTGCCTGTCGGATGTGTACCCTTCCTTAACGACAATACTTCCCTCGGGCAGGACACCTTCCCTGTTCTCAATTGCGATTTTGGCATCCTCTGTTACATAAGTTGTGAGTAATTCCCCATGTGCACCACTACTCTCATAAAATTCCCCGGCACCCGGCCAGAGATCCCATTGCCTGTAATCAGAGTCTTCTGTAATCATGCTATAAACATCAGCACCAGTTACTGATGCTGTGCCTTCCGGGGCAGTTTCATCACCGTTGCCGTAATCTGTACAACCGATAACCAAAAACATGCTCATCAGGATTGTAAGTAAAATCATTGTCTTTTTCATATAAAGTCCCCCTTAATATCCATTATAAAATAATGTGTCCTGTGGAATGATAAATATGCCGCTTAAATTTTGGCATTTGAGGGGTCAATATTTATTCCTCAAAGATATCCACAGGTTTCTGATCACAACCTTTCTGGACATGAAACGTAGTATACCCGGTATAAATCTGTACAGCCTGATACGAAAACTTCCAGAGGCATCTATTTCTAAAATTTCATTATTAAAACAGGGAACAATCTGATAATTGCATTGAGGGCAACTGCGCTTAACTATTCCAAGAGCCGCATGTAAAAACCCACACAGAATGCCTGTATATGCGGGATCATCAAAACCATATCTCATATCAAGAGAAAAAGAACGAAAATGGATAGCTTTTAAGGTGTCTGATACAAACCTGAAGATGGGATTTTTGATCTCAAAAAAAATAGAAGAGTACGATGAAAGATCATTTACAATAGTTGGATTGTGTTTTACCGAACGTTCTGTTTTAATTTCATCCTCTTGTTGTTCATTTTTTTTATTGCTGGAAGGTTTGATATTTCTGGAGATTCCCAACCAGGTTATTTTCAGGTTTGTTTTGTAACTGTTTTTTTCTAATGTAAACCTGAATGTTACATCAAATGCGACAAAAAAGAATAAAATTGCCACTACCAAAAGCAGCAAAAGTACAGAAAAAATAATCATAGGCCACATAGACCCGGATACTTAAATTGCCCGTCTCCTAATGGAAACAGGTTAATCTTTTTCCTCTTTATCTGACTCTTCTTTTACTTCTTCAGGTCGGTCAGAGGCATGCTTTTTCCCTTTCATTCCTTTGAATTTCCCGATTAGTTCCGGAACTGCTTCAATGACCTTATCAATATCGCCTTTGCCGGATACACGCAACAACTTTACGTCTTCTTCAGATATAACAAGAAATGCAACAGGATCTATTTTTGCACCTGCACCGCCGCCACCACCAAAGCTCGATTCGGTTGCACTTTTATTATCTTCACCGCCACCGCTACCAAAACCAAAGGACACTTTGCTGATGGGTATGATAGTTTTTCCACCTGCTTCCATCGCTTCTCCTACAACGGTTTTAGTGCTGACAAGTCTCTCAAGTTCCTCAGAGACCTCTTTCATTACATCTTCTACTCCCATATTGACACTCCCTTATATTCGATAGTTTTATTGATATAATAAGATGGGTACTGTTATTTAAAAAGATAATCCAGCATTTTCTGAAAATAAAAAACTGATAGTTCATATCAAACAGGATTATGTGCATGAATAAACACTTAAGTATATAAACACATACTTACACACCACATAATGTTTCTAAAAGAAACTGGAAATAATTCATAAAGCCAAATGGATGTGGAACAGTGAAAGTTGTAGGTTTTGTAGGAAGCCCACGTAAAGATGGGAATACAGATGTACTTGTACAGCAAGTACTTGACGGTGCCTCCGAGAACGGTGCTGATGTAAGGAAATTCAATATCAATGCGATGGATTTCCAGGGATGTCAGGCATGCGGCTACTGTAAAGCCCATGAAAGATGCAAACTCGATGATGATATGGAAAAAGCCCTGGATGCGATCATTGATGCAGATGGTATTGTTTTTGGATCTCCGATATATTTCGGTCAGTTCACGGGTCAGGCACGTTCATTCATAGACAGGTTCTATTCTCTGATAAACCCGGATTTCTCTCCGCGTATCAATGCCGGTAAGAAACTTGTATTGGTGGGTTCCCAAGGGTTCCCCGAAAAGAGTCAGTACAAATCGGTATTTGAAGAGTTTGGGGGACTGATGAACCAGTTTTTCGGAATGGAAATCAAGAATACATTGCTTGGTGCCGGCTACTATGAGCCCGGAGCAGTGAAAGAGAACACTGAATTAATGGATGAGGCAAAAATTGCCGGAAACGAAATGCTCGACTGATTCCCGAACATTCCTGCCTGTGTATTTTCGTATCACGGGCATAAATTTACTTTTTACTTACGGAAAACACCGGTATAATGTGGCCACCTGAAATACTCCCCATGCCTGCCGGAAAGTTCTGCAAGACCTGCTTTTTTCATGTGTTCTACTATTTCTACAGGGGACATACCATGATCATGCTTGGTTGGTTCCCTGATGTAGATAAGACCAGTTTCCTTAAGTTTGCCTGCAAGAGAATTTATTATTTCCTGCCTGTACTTTTCCTCAATATCATGGAGGACAAAATGAATGAAAACGGAATCAAAATAATTATCAGGCAGATCTGCATCTTCGATCCTTTCGCAGACAAACTCAACGTTGGAAAAGTCCTTCATCCGTTTTTTTGCTTTCTCCAGCCAGAAAGCAGAGGTGTCAATGCAAACCAGATTGCCACTGTCTGAAAGGGCGTTTGCTATATGCTTTGAAGCCGCGCCTCCTCCGCATCCAAAATCCAGAATATTTTCATCACCTTTCAACTGCAGACCCTGAATATATTGTTTATAGCGGAAACTTCCCAAACGGTTCCAGAGAACTTCCATTCGCAATTTTTCGAAAAAACCAGGGTTATCAAAGCTCATGTGATATAATCAATAATCTATTTCATTAGTTTTTCGCCAAATTCCAAACATTAAAACATAATTTTCTTTGATATCAGCAATGGTAAAACACATAAGTCTTTGAACCATGGGTATACCCATGCCAGCAAGAATACATGAAATCATAGAATCCAAAAGGCTTGTCATAAGGCCACTGGAGGAAAAAGATTTTGCTGGTTTTTACAGGTTTATTTCAAATGATAAAGCTACAAAATATTTTTTCTTCAGTCAAAAACCGGTATCCTATAAAGATACTCGCAGGTTTTTCCGTAAAACGATGGAAAACTACGATGAGCCAGACCAGGTCTATGCCTATACTGTTGCAAAAAAGAGCAGTGATGAATTTGTCGGTTCTGTTGGAATGCTTCCTGACCCGGATAAGGGAGCTTAGCAGGTTTACTGGTCCATATTACCAAAACACTGGAACCGGGGATTTGCAACCGAGGCTATCCAAATCTTCTTGCATCACGCTTGCCGAAAACTGGATTGTAAGCAGTTCATCGCTTTTTCGCATGAGGACAACATTGCTTCCAGGAAAGTTGCAATAAAAATCGGTATGAAAAATGAAGGACCTACAAATGTAAAAGGGGTTGACCATAAACCCCTGCGCTATACACTGAACAATTGTGAAAATTGAAAATGGACATTCAATCGACCAATTTCAATTAAAAGAACTGATTAATGACCGATTCAGAAAAGTTAAGCAGGATTTTGTTCCGTAGACAGGCGATTTAGATCGACGATTAATTTTTTAGTGTCCACATCCTGCTTGTCTGCGATCTGGCATATTTCATCATATAACAGAGTAAGTTCCAGTTCGTATTCCGATTCTCCCTTGACTCTGGACCAATAATCCAAAAATATATCCCTCTCAAATTCGACAAAATTACCATCTATTTTTAAGAAAATTGCCAGTGGATTTGTGTTTACAATTTTCCCAACTTTGCCAGTTTCATTATTCTTATAAAACTCCCCATGTTTCATCTTTGTTCATCTCCAATGCCAACCACATATTTGATTTTCTAATTTATTAAGCATAGCGACAGGTTTTGGATTTTTGGGCTTGTATTTTCAACTAATTCAAGGATTCCAATAAACTGTATTTTAGCATTTGTGTGAGATGAAAACATGACTTCAAATTCACTCCCACTTCTCCCTCAACCCCACTGACAGCACGAACGCCGCCGTCACAAGCACTGCCAGTACCAGCAACGAGGCACGTGCACCGTACTGATCCAGCATCACTCCTGCAATCACCGGACCCAGCGCTGCACCGAGCCATCGAATCATATTGAACGTACTCATCGTGGTACCCAGTATGCTTGAATCGGTACGTACAACCTCGTCCACCAAGATGGTTGAGGTAAGTGTTACAACCGGACTGAAACACAACCCCACCAGTGCGAAATTCAGGGCGATTGCCAGCGGGTCCACTGGCATCCTGCAGAACAGGATTAAAGCGACCGCTGCCACGAATGTGACTGCGACCATAGGTTTTTTCCGGCCGATTGTATCGGAGCATTTGCCACAACCTGAAGCACTTATTGAACTGACCGCTGCAAACGGTACGAACAACAAACCGGTAGTTGACGTAGATATACCCTGGTCCTGGGCGAAGAAGGGCAGCACATAGGTGGCACCGATGGAAGCCATGTTGCAGAACATAGCTATAAAGGTCACATATACGATGGTGCGGGTCTTGAATAGATTGAGTGACAGGCTCATAAGTTTCAGGAAATGGGTGCTTTCCCGATATTTCGGAGCAGTCTCTTCCAGCAGGAAAAAGACAGCACATACAAGAAAAACGATCAATGAAAGTGCCTTGAAGACAACCCGCCATCCGTATTCTCCTCCCAGTGTACCCCCGGCTATATATCCGGAAATCGTACCCAACCCCACAGCAATGGCTATAATACCCATTGCCCTTCCCCTCTCCTTTAATTCATAAATGTCACCAATCATCGTGAACGAGGTCGAAAAAAAGATTGCAGCCCCAATTCCTGAAATAGCACGTGCCCCCAGGAGGCTGAGAAAGGAATAAGCAAAGGAAGTCACAAATAATCCGCTTGAAAAAATGAATATACCGCCGATTATCATGGGCTTTCTTCCCAACCTGTCTGACATCATGCCAAAGGGAATCTGGAAAAATGCCATACATATCATGAAAATTCCCGCCACCCAACCCAGGTTTGAGCGGGAAATGTTGAGTTCTGCAGCTATGGGGGGCAGCAGGGGAATAAAAGATAAAAGGGCCAGGAAAACACAGAAGGTCCCCAGGAATAAAAGGGTAAGTTGTCTGGATGGGTGCTTTCCTGATAGAATTTTCATTTTTTCTCTCGTTATTTACCTGAATCTGGAAGCTAAATAAAAGCACTTCATGAATGGACCACTGCAGAACTTTTTGTATCAAAAGGATTTGTTCGCATTGCCAGAGAGAAAAGATATGGGTGGTTGTGCTTTAAATACTTCATGTAATTCAGCCATTCTATAACAAGCCTGCTATAAGCCCTTTCTATATCAAGAGCCAGATGATCAAAATCCGACTCCGGAAGATCTTCCAGATCCGCGCGGCTAACCAGTTCCTCCATCAGGTGGAAGACGGCACGCAATAGACCCGTAAAGGATTCATGTTCAAGCAGTGAAGGATTTTCAAGTAAACCTGCCATGAAACTGCGGTGATTTCTCAGGAAATCACGCAGGAAGACAAGATCCACGTTGCCTATATCCACCGAATATTCATAATTGCGCAGGAATGTAGTAATTTCCTCAAAATCTTCGTCGGTCCAGTCTTTCCTCACGATTAGCCGATTGCGAACATTTTCAAGACCTGGATCGGCGTCTGAAAAGAAAGCGAGCAATTTAGTTCCCACTTCGCTGAAAAAAACACCGATAACCATATTCAATTTTTCAAGCCGCTTGCTTTTCTCCATATCACTAAGCAATTTATGTAATATCATCGTGACAAGCAAAACCTCTATTGGAACAAATGCTATATCGCTCACGAGGAATATGAATATGTGGTGTGGGTCGTTAAAAATCAGGTAATGGAAGAAGTAAATAATGGTTGATGCAACCACCAGCGTTATTCCAAATATTTTGTAACTTTTTGAAATGTCCATGAATTGATATCTCCTGTATAACAGATATTCTTAAGCAATCAAATATGTTTGTTCTTCCTATATAGGATTTCAAGAAATAAAAACTTATAATTATACTACAAAAAGCAACTATGAACAATTTAATCAAAATAATCCTGATATTTGCCATTTTAATTATAGCAGCCTCGGTCCTATGGGCCAACCACCAGAACCAGATGTACGAGGATACTTTCCAGAGCGAGTATCAATATGATGTCAGCATAGAAACATTGCAATCACTCCACAATGTGACCCTGTATTTACCCCTTCCTTCTGATGGGAATGAATCTTTTCTTTCAGAGGCCCTGAAATCAGAGAACAATCTGAATAAGCCAATCGGATGGAACTGTACCATTACAGAAACCAAACACGGAAAAATGCTGCAAATCACAGCACATGAAATTGACCCTGAATTCCATTCAACTCAGGTTCCAATAGAAGAAGGCCAGAGTGAAGGACCGAACCGTACAATAAACGAATCCACTGAATATTCAGAAGATACGCCTGTTCCCTATCCAGAGGGTTTCAGCATCTACCAGAATGCTGATCATGAATTGAACACAAAAAATCCTCTGGAAAACGAAACTACATTCATACCAAAATACAACATAAAAAAAGTTACAAACCAATTCCCCAATGAAGACAATGAAAATGTCAAGACGTACCAATACGAAAGCCGTCTTTATGCAAAGTACAACACAACTCCAGAAAACACGGTAGATATTTCCATGAGCTTTATGGGAATGAACAACTGGTGGATCTATGGCTGGAGCGGCAACCAGTATCATGAACATCTATCCATAACCCTGGAAGGAAGTCAGGACGGCTGGGCACCAATAGAAGGAGAAATCGTTACTGGTGAGGGGAATTACCGGTGAAATTGTAGCAATAACTTATTTACAAAAGAAGGGAGTTGCTTGGGAACTCCTCAATCAGTTAAACTTCAATTTTATCTCAAATCATCACCCAAAAACCCAACAAAATGAGAGATAAACCACTAATTAATTTCAAATATCTCCTGTGTTCACGAATACGTTTGGATAAAGTATACCCTCCAACCAATCCTATTCCTAGGAAAGGAGTCAATACCCCAAAACTGAAAGTAAACAATAGGACCAGATTGTTAATTGTTCCTTCTGTTAAAGACTTGTTCAGTAAAATTAGAAGCGTAGGTACAGTGCAAGGCACCTTTACCAGAGAAAACAGGACTCCCAGAAAAAACAATCCTCCAATTGTCCCTGCGTGTTTTCTGGCTGTGTTCTGAAAATATTTGTCAAAGGATATCGGAAGGCGAAAAATTCCCATCAAAAAGAGGCCTATTCCAATAACTATGATTCCTGTAATCACAGAAAATAATTCCATGTCTGGAAGTGTCTTCCAGAACACAAGCAATCCTACCCCTATGGCGAGGTAAGATGTCATTAATCCGACACCAAAGACTAGTGCCCGTTCCATACCGCTACGTGCAGACTTACCGGTACCGGCTGTAAAAGTCAAAAGAAATCCGAGTATGGCCATCAAACAGGGGGATAATCCGGCAAAAAGGCCAAGCGAATAAGCAAACGGAATATTCAGGTCACTGTTTATGTATTGGTTTTCAGGTTTACTGTCTTCAAGATATTTGTCAATCGATATCCTGAGATTTTTTTCGGTGATTTCTCCTTTTGGGATTTTAGTTTCATTATTTATGACCACACCCGGAACCTCAATAAAGCCGTATTGGTTCCACCGGTTGAATCCATCAGTTGTATCAACATTCGTTCTTACAATTTCCACATCATCATATTGTTTTTCAGTTTGATCAATAATGGGATCTGTTATCTCGCAGTCATGGCAACCTGTCTGATGGAAATATTCGATGTATATAGGCTGTGCTTGAACAGTTGGAATCAGTAAAAAGAGAAGAAGAAAAAGAACTATGCTTTTTTTCATCATATTTCCTTATTTCCTTTTGATGTCTATTAGCTCACTAGCAGTATATGATTTTTGAGGGGTAGAACGATGGATATTTTCAATGCCAAGGTCCTTATAAAGTTCTGAAAAATCAGTCATTGTATTTTTATTGACGTTGTATTCTGACTTTGCCAAAAAACCTCTGTCCAAATCAATCCAGTTTTCTCCTTGTACAACACCATTTGTTTTTAAGAAAATTGATTCATTTTCAGATTTATACTTGGCATCCAAGATATAATCAGTAGTGGTTTCAATTGCTACACAATCAAATTTTCCCGCCTTAACAGATATTTCGCTTCGCTCAGAGCATTTGTATGTAGTGTTCCCGGATACAGTATACTCGACTAAATTGTTGTCTATAAATAAACTATCATTTTTGCTAAAATATGAACTCCAGACATCACCTTCCGCAAACTCTTTTTTGGGATATTCTAATATTGATACCAACTCAAGTTGAATTTCTGGTATTATTAAGTCATTAGATTTTATTTTAATGATTTCTCCACTAGGAGTCATATTCATATGGTAAATTTGTTCTTCTGATTTGGTATTAGTCACCGTTTTAGTTAGCACTTTCAAATTTATATGATTGTTTTCTTCGCTTACCACATAGATATCAGTAGTTTCAGAAACTTTTGTACTTGGTTTTTCGATTGCAGTTAGAACTTCGTAGCTATATTGCTCGCCCTGCTTAAAGTTATACTTCAACTCATATTTCTCTAAATCGTTTTGTTGGGAAGTTACAAGGCACCCAGCAGTTAGCAAAAATAATGTGATTAATGCTATTAATGTTATTGATAATTTAAAATTCATATAAATACTCCAAGATGTCATTTTAATGTTTTTATATAATCTACTACAGCCAGTAAGAGAAATGTAATACCAAGTATTAGTGCATAGTAATTACCTGAGGTAACATAAGATCCAATAATAACTGCAGAGATAAATAAAACAACCAAGTATTTACAAACCCCGCCATATTCTGTTTTATACATACCAATGGACGAAAACAATGCAGCAAAACTGAGCAAAATCATATCCACATAATACTTTGAAACAACAAAATATCCGTAGAAAATCCACAATACTATGAAACAAAAAATGATAAAGGGGATGTATCTCCCCATTTTAGTCATTACCAAGTCCTCCTTTCAACAATGAGTTTCTGCCATCTCACAAGCGTCTTCAAAGCCCTCTGAACAACCACATAAATAGCATGGACACAGTGAATCGTATGCTGCAGCTGCAAGACATGCTACACAAAGTGCTCCCATGGTTAGTACTCCTCCACTAACACAGACTGCTGAGCAACCAATTCCATAAATTAATATTCTTGTTAGGCATGTTCCACAATCAGTGACTCCGCGCACTGCCAAACTTTCGCCCGTCTGATCATTATATGCATAATTCAACCCATCAATATTCCCGTCAGCATCTTCAAATTTAAATGTTGAAACTTTGGCATCAACAACAGATCCATCTTCTGCAGTTATTTCTAGGCTGTATGTTTCAACATCCTTTTGTTCAAATCCTTCTTCTTTTAGTTCTTCTTTAAGGCTAATGATTGCCTTATCTGCAAGAGCTTTATCTAGAAGTTCATCCCTGTCGTTTCCTTTTAATTCAACAGGTTCTCCCATCATTATATTGTCATCACATGTCTTCTCGCCACATGTTCCGCCAGGCACACATGCCATAGCAGGCACTACTGAAAACATACTCACAACCAACATTACCATAAGCAATGCTGCAATTCTAATTCCCTTACTTTTCATTTCTTCGCCTCTTTGATTTTATTCCAGAGACAAAGCTATGTTTATATAGTGTAAACCACAACCTAACCCTGCCTCCGGGCCAATGTGGAGTTCTGTTTGATAACGCGCATTCAAGCTCCACATTGCAAAATACTATAATGTAATACCATATATAGTTGAGGATTACACATATTAGCTTTCTTGTTAACAAAAATGTCGTTAATATTTATAATAAAAAATATGTATGAGAAGCATACAAAGTAATCATCCTCTAAATTTACAGAAATTCTTTTATATAAACTAAAATATATATAAATTATATTATCAAAAATGAATTAAAGATGAAAGACTGAATTATTCCTCCCCATTGATTTTTCATTAATATAACAGATGAATATTAATTACTCCGTTTTTGAGGGTTATCTTTTTGATTCCTATTAAACATAATTTTATCCCAAGCTTGACAGTATCCGCTCCTTGATGAAGATATCTTTTCCTCTTTCAACCTAAAATTTCCGCTTTTTTTGCCAGGAAACCCGTTTGACAATATGGTCTATTTTACGACAATTTCTACGAGTTTATCCTTTTTTGTCTTAAAGACAGTGTTCTAAAATACACTATTTATTTGGTTTCTCATGTAATCGACCGTAAGTGCCAGATTACTGAGTGAACATTATGTAAAGCATGCCACCTATTAAAAAACCAACTGGATAAAAAATAGCTCTGGTGGGTGTTTTGGTTGTATCACCTATTGATTTCCATATTCCTTTGTAACGATATGGTTTGTATTTTTTGAGATAAAACGGATATAGTGACATAATAGTAAGAACGGCAACAGTAACTATAATTGGTCCAACAGTCATGATCTTTCACCTATTAATACATACATTGATTTGAAATATTTATAAAAAATAAAAATTGTGCTTATTAATATCATACATAGTGGGATGAATCAGCCCTTTTCTATATATTATGAAAGACACGAAAAATATTATGACCACAGCCGGAACCTCAATAAAGCCGTATTGATTCAACCGGTTGAACACTTCAGTGTTTATGACATCGGTTCTCACAATTTCTACGTCTTCATATTCTTTTTCAATTTGATCAATAATAAGATCTGTTATCTCGCAGTCATGGCAACCTGTCTGATGGAAATATTCGACATATAGTGGTTGTGCACCAGATATAGGAATTGACAGTAGAAGAAAAGAAAAAATCTCACCATTTTTTCCCCCTAAACATTATGAGAATTGCTATAGCTCCTATCAAAGGTGAAAGGCCTAACGGTATTAATTCTGGTTCTGATTGGGAAGAAGAATCGATCGTTTCAATTGTATTTTTAAATTCTACTATTGCATTTGCTTGTTCTTTTGCAATAAATGCATTGCGTATAGATATGTCTGCAAGAGGTATAGAACTGGTTGAATCTTTTATTCTGGATTCTTCTAACCGAATTTTTGCGGATTCAAAATGAAGTACTATTATGGGAGCATCAATTTCAGGATTGCCAAGAAGGCTGCTCAGGGATGCATTTGTATTTTCCATTTGTTTTTCAGCGCTACGTATAGCCTCTTTGTGACCTACAACCCTTTTATAGTCAATTCCAAAATCAGCCAGAGCTTTAGCTTCTGCTGCATTCATAGTTGCCAAATAGTATCTTTCTGCAGAATAGTGCTGCTTTGCAGTTTCCAATATGTTTTCGGAAGAGGCGAGTATATCTTTTCGGTTTCCCGATTCACTTAAGATCTTTATTTGCTCGTCTGCAACCTGTATCCATTTGGATGCAGTTTCTTCTCCACCTTCAATACTCTGGATATGATTTATTTTTGAAGACTCATTGTTCTTATGTTTTGCAACATTTAACAAATTTTCTGCCTTATAAATAGCGAAATTTGATTCAATTAACGTTTCCAAAGTATCATTGAAATTTCCATTATCATAATGTTCTTGAGAAATAGAGAAATAACGTCTACTTTCTTCAATTTCATTCTCAGCAAGAGAAAACCATTCCATTCCCGAAAAGCTTAAATTGTTTTCACTTAGACCTGCTAATTGTTCATCAATTTCATTATTTTTACTCTCAATTTCATCAAACGTGTCATCAATAACGATTTTAGTTCCATGAACAGAGGCCATGTCATTCATGTCCATTTTCATAACAATTCTACGACATTTTAATGCTAAATTATAAGTGTAAAATGGATATTCCTTACTGTATTCAGAAGACTGGGTATAAAATTCATTCAATGGAAAAGTGGAGTTGTTTTGATAATAAAATGATAATTCTGAGATCTCTTTTGAAGATAAGTCGTAAAATATATTTTCTTCGGAAGCTGCCGGAACTATCGATATAATTACAATTACGAGTAAATAAAGTAATTTTTTAATATTCATAAAATCCCCTATTTATTGGATGAAGTATGTTGCTATAATTACACCAGAAATACCGCAAATAAGACAAAATATTGCGAATAACAGTGATTGGATTTGCGTCCATTTTTTTTCTCTAGCAACTAGATAGAAGTATATACCAATCAAAAACAGAATTGGTGAAAAAATCGATTCATACATTGATAATATCTCAAATTTTAAAATAAAGTAATTAAAGATTATTTCAAATATATCAATCAAAATTGTGGCGAATATAAAAAGTAGAAATAACTGTGAAGGTTTGTATTGTTTGTAGCCAATCATGATCATAATCCTCCAAAAAAGATAAATGCTGTATTAACATACAGCATCACAAATTGCATCACAGTAGACCGTTATGTCTACGAAACAAATACCTAGGCATATGCCCACACACGCTACATATCCGACACCAGTTGGAGCAAGGACTCCACAAAGATATGGACAAGCTGCACCACATCCCTGGCCTCCTAAACCAGCACATGTGCCCATACATAATTCGTAACAATCAATACTTTGAGTTGTTACCATCCCTGAAGCTGAATCATATACAGTAATTTTGCCACTGTTAGATGTGGAATCTCCTGCAATATTTACTGATATTTCCTGACCTTTGTCTGATACTAATGATACTTGGTATCCACCCACTATCACTGATGAAGTTCCACTCCATACTTCTGTTATTTCATAATTTTTCGATATGTCGTAAAGTTTAAATGAGTCGGCAGACTCTTGATAACTGAATATAAACCCACCTGTGTCTGGATTTTTTGAAATGGAATACTCCTCAGGCAGGCTTATTTCCTCTGCTACAAGTTTCAAAATTTTCTTTTCAGCAGACTTGTCTATAGGTTCTTGTGGTCCTTGTGGTGCACACGCCATAGCCGGTGCTATCGCAAACATACTCATAACTAGCATTGCCATAAACAATGCTGCAATTCTTGTTCCTTTATTTTTCATTTCTTCGCCTCTTTGATTTTATTCCAGAGGCAAAGCTATGTTTATATAGTGTAAACCACAACCTAATCCTGCCTCCGGGCCAATGTGGAGTTCTGATTGGTAACGCACATTCAAACTCCACATTGTAAAATACTATAATGTAATGGTATATATAGTTGAGGGTTACACATATTAGCTTTCTTATTAACAAAAATGTCGTTAATATTTATAATAAAAATATGTATGAGCTCTATATAAAATAATTATTTCTTACCTTTGTAGAAATATTCTATACTAATTAAAATATCTATAATTTGTAACATCAAAAAGGAATTACCGGTGAAAAAACCGAGTTATTCCTCCCCATTGATTTTTCATTAATATAACAGATGAATATTAATTACTCCGTTTTTGAGGGTTATCTTTTTGATGCCTATTAAACATATTTTATCATCTAATCTATACTTTATTTTGAATTTTAATTGTTTGAAAAGTATGTAAACTATAGGAGGAGTGGAAATGGTAAGTTTTGGGGATGTTTTTGACGTAGTAGCAGGAGTGGCAACAGGTGGATTATACACACTTGGTAAATCGATTTATGAGAGCAGTGAATCTGCAGGGGATGCCGCAGAAGCCGCAGGTATATCCATCGCGATAATTGGCTCGACAATCCAATCCGTAGGAGAACAGCTAAATTCTTTCCTGCAGGAAACAGAAGAACTCATAACCATAAGAAGGCTGAGCCCACGGGCAGAAAATGATCTCTGGGAAGAAGAGAAAGACAGACTTGATGAACTGAAAATTGAAAAACAGGAATTGTTGCAACAACTTCAAAATCTGGGTTTGGAAGACCCTCTGGATTTTTCCTTTACATTCGGGGATATGATTTCAGATATGGAAAATGTACTGGAAAAGTTCGAAATCCTGTCAAGAATCGCAGCTATCAACGGTCAGATAATGGAGATTCTCTACAAGGAACCGGGAGTTCTTACCACCGGGATATACAACGCAAAAGAAGTTCTTGAACGCCTGAATACCGTTGAACAGCCTATGATAGAAGATGTCCTCGGAGGAATTGATGACAATCTGGAGGTTAGTGAAGAAGTATTGACAGAAACAAAGAAATTGTTTGTTACCAAAGAAAAGGTACCTATATCCATTACAGACCTTAAACCTGCACAGAAACTTAAACTTGACAGAATAACTGCACGTAAAGCCTACTTCAATGACCTGATAGAACGCAAAGGTGAGATAACATCATCCCTGCAATCCTTAATGAAAGAAATGCCTGCTGCAAAATTTGAAGTGAAGAAGGATATCATTCAACCTGTGGGAAAGATTGATACATCCGACTACCTGAAATTTCCAACACCCGCTTTATTAGGGCAGGATTCATCCAGTTTCATGCCAGAAAGTGATGATAATGAAGTTAAAAGAACCTTTAATCCTGATGATCTGAAAAATGAAGAGAATCAATTTGCAAAGATCGACACAGGAAAAAGGGATTACCAAAATACGGAAGAAAAATCTGGATTTAAAGATAAAATACCTTCAAACACAGAGGCAAACATTTCAGCTATAAGGAATTCATTAGAATCTTCAGGAAAACATTCACTGGAAAAAGAACAGCCTGCAGGTGCAAGGGTTTCAGCTTCCATTGCGACAAAATTTGATGGCTACCAGCGCAATTTTGATCATATCCTGGCCCAAAGTTCCCTTTATGAAAGGCAATTGCATAAACTTGAAAAAGAAGAATTAATGCTAACCCATATCTGGAAGGATACACCCGGCATTATCCCGCAAACCCTTGATGAAGCTCATGGGGTCCTGGAAAGCTTGCATAACGACCAACAACCACGCATCAATACTGTGCTGGACAACCTGAATGATAATCTTGAAGAATCAAAAGAAACACTTTCAAAAGCAAACGACACAATGGATTCAGTACAACAATCCCTTTCAATATTCGATTTCAATACCACATGGCTCAAATACGGATTAATAGCAATCGGAGGGCTTGTTGTATTGAATTTACTGATGGGGCTTATAGTGCTTACACGTACGGCTTTTGGAATATAAGCAACTTTCAATACATAGGTTTAAATTTGGAAAGCTTAATAATAAAAAGGAGGTGGAAACTTAGAATCTCATTTGGACAATAAATTCAATAGAAATATTCTTAATGATATTATGAATCAGTAAATTCAGTTATCAACTTTCGACTGTGCTTCTTTGGTTTTTCATTTTGCATCTTAGAAGAAAAAGGGCTACTCAAAGAGAATATAAAGTTTATTTCCGTGATAAATCTCCTTTTCATGGATACATTAAATAAAGTAAACTTTCATAAGCAGCCAATATATGAACTGTCACCACACCAAAAAAGGATTATTTAGTAGAGTGAATTAATTGTCCATATTCCATTGTAATAACCCTGTTTGCATTTTTTAATATATTCTGATCATGTGAAATTACAATAAGGGTTTTACCATTGTTATGCATACCTTCCAACATCCCAGCAATTTTTTCAGCTGATTTTCTGTCAAGATTTGCTGTAGGTTCATCTACAAGTACTATGGTTGGATCATTCATTAGTGACCTTGCTATCCCAACTTTTTGTTGCTCCCCTCCACTTAGTTCATTCGGGTAATGAAATAATCGAGCCTCTAACCCCTGCTCATATAATAATCGTCTTGCTATTTCAACTATGGTAGAATAATCTTTGTTTGCAATGATAGAAGGAACAATTACATTTTGTAACACATTGAACTCCCTAATGAGATTAAATTGTTGAAAAACCATACCTATTTTTTTATTTCTGAATTGAGAAAATTGTTCATCATTAAATGTGGATAGATCAAATCCATCAACCATAATCTTTCCACTTGTTGGTGTATCAAATCCTGCAATTAAATTGATTAATGTTGTCTTACCAGAACCTGACATTCCCATAATACCTAAAAATTCACCTCTCTTAACAGACAGGTCTACATTATCAACTGCTTTCACTACATGGCTATTTTTCAAATATGTTTTTGAAACATTGTTCATATTAATGATGTTAGTTGCCATAAATTACACCTTCAATAATTTAGCAATCGGAATTTTACTGATTTTCCTATGACTGTACAACAAGGCTATTATAACAGCAATTGAATAAACAACTAAACCGATCATTATTCCTTGAAATCCCACTTCTATTGGAAGATAAAGTTCAAACAATAACTGGTATATCAAATACTTTGTCACAATTAAAGCAAGAAATAATACACAAACCATAACAAGAATCTGTTCAATTGTGTATATTTTCATAATTTGCTTTTTGCTAGCCCCAAGTGAAGTTAATATAGAAAAATTTCTTTTCTTGCTATCAATAGCAATATTTTGCTCACGGAGGAGTATTGTAAGATGAAGCAATAATCCACCTGAAAAAAATACAATTCTTATAGTTAAGGGTAATAGCTCTTTCAATTCTGTTGCTGCTCTATTTAGTTGTTCTTCTTTAGTAGTTAGTACCCAATCTTTTTCATTTTTAGTCATATAAGCTTGGATATATTCAAATGTAGCCTCTTGGTTACTACTGGCTATGTACAAATTACCAGCAAGTTCTTCATCTTCTGCAATAAGATCAATAGGTCTTGTATCTTCAATAATAAATTCTGTTTCAGAAGTCGGAATTGTTATACCTGTGATTTTATAAACATATTTGGAGCTGCCTACCCAATATATGATCGTGTCGCCAATATTAACATCCAGTCTCTTTGCTATATTCCAACCGACTAAAACAGATCTAAAATCCAGATATCCACTTTCAATATTACCTGAAATTAAGAAATGGTCAAGACCTATAATTTCGAGTTTTGATGTATTCTTAAGTGTTTCAGAATCCAATAATAAAGTATTAACAGGAATAGTTGTTTCTATATAAGTATCACTAATATTTCCATTGTATACTTTCCCGGACCCATAACTACCAACTGCAGAATCAACAATATTAGGCCCTTTTAATAATTGTGAATGGTCATATTTTGTAATTTCACCATTTACAAATATATCATAATTTGCTTTTTCTAAAGGAGAAAGTTGTTCATGTTCAAAACGAATGGGAACTAATATCAAAGTTAAAGCGATTGAGAAGACAATTGTTAAAACTAATAACTGCCTTAGCAATTGCCCAGGAGTTTTTCTAAATTCATTTTTTAAATAAAAAAAAGAAAGATAGGAAATATAATCCCTCCTTTTAAGAAAGATTGACATACACATATGCATTATCGCCATTAGCAAGTGTCAATCCCGCATATTGACGAGCTTTATACCTCCCCGTATTTTTGGCATCTGCATTTGAATAAACATGTTTATTAGTAGGTCCCCCAAACATGCCCATTGAATAACGATGAGTCCAAGCCTTACCTATCGCAGTATTCGACTTATAGACGTATTCGATATCCTCTGAAGATGATGTAACTTCAGGTTTATTGAAACCTTCATAACTTATATCATTAGCAAACCATGCATATTCCGGAAGAGGCACTCCATAAACTTCAGCCTCATATGTAGCTTCTCCTTCAAAATCAAAATTTGAACCTACTGTTCCTTGATGTTTATCTACAGATAAACTTGCATCTGCAACCAGGCTCCTAATAGTTACGTTTTCTTCAATGTCAGGATTTAGATTTTCTTTTGCACTCACGGTTGGCATTAAGCAACACGCCATCAACAACATTGCTGCAAACAATATACTGATTTGAAATTTTGGTATATTCCTCATTTTATTTCTACCTCTTTGATTTTACTCCAGAGGCAAAGCTATGTTTATATAGTGTAAACCACAACCTAATCCTGCCTACGGGCCAATGTGGAGTTCTGATTGGTAACGCACATCCAATCTCCACATTGTAAAATACTATAATGTAATGGTATATATAGTTGAGGGTTACACATATTAGCTTTCTTGTTAACAAAAATAAGAGCAATCTTTGCACTAAAATTGTGTATAGAAAACATAAATATATAAACTCTGACGGCAGGATAGTAAAACAAATTCTCATGAATCATTTCTTGATAATATCCCTAAACTTAACCCTTCTGCGAGTCATGATAACAGTTTTATCGGTACCACGAATGACCTGTTCAAGGAACACATCCTTCAGAAAGTTCTTGAAGAATGGGCGGGTGGTTGAGCCCAAAAAGATCACATCATGATTCTTTGCCTCTTCATCAATTACGGACACTGCATCATCACCAACAATAAACTTGCTTTCGTTTTCCGCTCCCGATAAATGAGCGGAAACTCCATGGAATACCTTGAAGAGAAAAGAAAAATACTGGAAAAGATTTTCTCTTTATGTGTCTGTATTGTTCAATAACAGGGGATAACTGTTATCGATTTTCCACTTTTCCATACATATTAATTCATGCAACATCCGGTGTATTTCGGAACATTTGATCCTTCAATATCCCGTATTCATCAAAACACATACGGGATGTCAGGAAAATTGCAAGTGTCACACATGTAACAGTGGATACATAAACAGAAACCATTACTGCAATCTGGTATTTGATCGCCAGGATCGGTGATGCTCCGGCTATCAACTGGCCACTCATCATGCCGGGTAGATGAACTATTCCTATCGTAGAAATATCTCCTACAGCCGGTTTCAGGGAAGAACGGAGACCTTTTCTTACATAGGGCATAAGTGCCTCATTCATTCCGGCACCAAAAGAAAGTCTGGACACATAGCGGTTTTCATTCCTTTTCAAACTGCTGTAGAAATTTCCTACACCAATTATAGTTCCGCCAAGGGAATTACCAAGCAATATACCACCTATGGGTATGAGGTAGGGAGCTTCAAACACATTGGCCAGGTCAATTACAAAGGAGTTCACATACATAAGTATCAGGAACGTCCCTCCCAAGAAAGCACCAAGTGTAGGGATATAGAGGGATTTGAGATCCATTTCCTGACGCTGGACAGACTCAAAGGCTGCAAATGAAACCATCAGGAAAAACCACAATAAATTCAATACAGGATTATTCATATCAAACACAAATGTCAGGAATAAGCCGGCAAGGAAAAGCTGTATCGTCATCCTGAGAATAGCTGTAAGGGATTCTTTACCCATATTCAGCCGCACATATCTCATTATGAATAAAGGAATTATGAGCAGAAGAAAACCAAAAAATAAACCTGTGTAAGAAATCTCGTCAGGCATTTATTTCACATCCGTCAACAAAGACTTCATCCATAGCTACTCTATCCCATGTGTTGTCGTGGGACACAACAAGAAGTGTCCAATCTTCATTTTCAAGAAAGAAGTCCACAACCTTTTCCTTAAGTTCGGGATCCAGTGCCGATGTGACTTCATCAAGCAGGAAAATCTCCTTGCCCAGTAACACGGAAATTATTATGCATATTCTCTGTTTCTCCCCTCCAGACAGATCCTCAAACTTCTTGTACACAATGGACCTGTCCAATCCAAAGTATTCAAGCAGGGAATTACGTCTCCTGTGATACTTTCTTCCCTGGTTATGGTCAAAAGAAAATATTTCGTTGATCAAATCCTTGACAATCCCCTCACCGATATCAGTATCCTGTGAAACATATGCGATTTCTTTCCTGATGTCCCATATGTTAGAGGCCGAAACTTTTCTGCCCCTGTAAAAAACCTCTCCATCATCGACACGTAAAATACCCAATAGTATTTTGAGAAGAGTTGACTTACCGCTTCCTGATCGCCCTTTCAGAATTAACTTATCACCCAGATTGACAGTCAGGTTAAAGTTAGAAAAAAGACGGGAACCATGAAAATCAACACATATATCCTTATATCGTATCAGTTCTGAACTCATGTATGAACCTCACTCAAAAATCCTCATTTAGTAACACTTAAATCATAAATATCATATTTATTCTTGCAATAAATCATACTAATTAATACAGCGTTACATATTGTTTTTTTATAAAATATAGCAATTAGATCTATTTTACTTGTTTTTTAGATTCAATTATTTCAATTAATAATCTATTATGTGCATATTAGATATGAATTTTACTTATTATTTTTAACACTAAAGTTGTATTTGATTATAATAAAATCCCCTATAGTAACACCCTAACTTCACATCGACAAAATCTGTCAATGATGTTGAAAACAAAAATATGGAAGGATAACACTGAAGTAGTAAATGAACCAAAGCTAAAGGAAATAGAGAATAAAACATCTTATACAAAGGTCAACCATGCAACAAAAACAGAGAATCATCAATGCACTGGAATGCAAATCGGTAGATAAAATTCCTGTAGGATTGTTCACAACCGCTGCTCCACTGGAAATTATGGATTCATGTGGTGTTGCCAGGCCCGAAGCTGACTTTGATCCTGAAAAGATGGCTGAGCTGGCAATAGCCACTCAGAGTATCCCCGGATTTGAGACTATACGCTACCCCTTTGACTTAACAGTGCTGGCAGAAAGTTTCGGCTGTAAGATTCACAGGGGATCAAAGGACATACCTCCTGCTGTACTCGAAGGACCGGAGATCAATATTGAAGACATAGAAGTTCCTGAAGATTTGATGCAAAAAGGAAGAATGCCTGCAATCCTTGAAGCCACACATATTATAAAAAGACAAGTAGGGAATGAAGTTCCACTTATATGTGGTTTTGCCGGTCCTGTGGACCTTGCTGTTAATCTGATGGGCATGAAGCCGTTCCTGTTAAAAATACTTAAAGAACCACATAAAATAGAAAGATTAATGGAAGTCACTACCCAGGCATGCATAAAAGCTGCTAATGAAAGCCTGGGAGCAGGAGCAGATGTGATATGTTTCGGAGAAGCAGTTGTTTCCCCCGACATTGTTCCACCGGCTATGTTTAAGTCCGTCATAAAACCATACTATAGACAACTTGTAGATTCTGTTAACGGGAAATGTGTAATCCATGTATGCGGAAAAGCCGATCCCGTAATAAAAGATATTGCCGAATGTGGATTTTGTGGTATAAGTGTTGAAGAAAGTGTTGAAGATCTGCAATACGCCATAAAAATGGCACATGAAGGCGGTGCTGCACTGATAGGCAATGTTTCAACTTCCACTACCATATACAATAAAACTGCTGAAGAAGTAAAAGCAGAAGCTTTGAAATGTCTGGAGGCAGGCGTGGATATCCTGGCTCCGGGTTGTGGGATCGCACCACAGTCACCCATAAAGAATATGCAGGCCCTTGCACAGGCACGGAATGAATTCTGCGAGGAAAGATAAAAACGGATCAAGAAGTAACTTATTTCTCAAAGGTGTAATGAATGAAAGTAATAATCATTGGCGGATTCCTGGGCAGCGGTAAAACTACTACCCTGCTTAAGCTGGGAAAATATCTCAATGATAAAGGCGAAAAAATCGCCATTATCGTAAATGAGATAGGTGAAATCGGAGTTGACGGGACAACACTGGATATAGAAGGAGTGGAAACCAGGGAAATCACCAACGGATGTATTTGCTGCACTTTGAAAATCGATATGGAACAGGCGCTTGACTCCCTTGCCGAGGAATATGGGCCAGATACAGTAATTATTGAACCAACTGGCGTCGCATTTCCCCGACAGATCAAAGAAGAAATTGAATTGATGAAAATTGCAGAAATGGAGTTTTCCCCCATAATAAATCTGATAGATGGAAGCAGGTTCGATCTGGAAATTGAGCAGATTCCAAAATTCATAAAAACTCAGATAGAGGATGCAGACATCCTGGGCATTAACAAAATAGACATTGCGACAGACGAACAGATCAGTAAGGTCAAAGCGTTATTGCAACACTATAATACAGATGCAAAAATACTGGAATTTTCGGCAAAAGAAAATGCAGGAAATTTTGAAGAATTAATAGAAACCATAGGTGGAGAAGGAAAACAAAGAGACCATTCCACAAAACAAAATTCTATTGCTGAATCAAATGTATCATCCCATGCCATTGAATTTGCAATTGAGTCAAATGATCTGGAAATCAAGAAGGGCCACAAGCTGGCAAATGAAATTGTTGATTCCATACATAGCCAGTTCATTCAATTGAATCCGGATTTTATAGGCCATATAAAGATGTCCATGGACCTACCGGAAACTTTCCTGAAAATCAGCCTCACATCCTCTACAAACAAACCTGAAATAGAAATTTTTGAGAGGGAAAATGCTGCAAACCCAAAGGTTAGAGCATTGGCAGCTGTGACAAATATCAGACAGGATGATGTAGTCAAAATACTGGAAAACACTATTGAGGAAATGTTTGCGGAAACAGGAATTGACCTTCAGAGACTTCAGCAACATACAGACACAAAAAATATCATTAACCTGTGTGATATTTCTATATAAACAGAACCGGGGGTCTAATAATAACTGATAACAAATCGGAGCAAAATCAGAGAGTGATGCCTATATGGGTATCTGCAGGAGCTATTGCGGGTGCACTCTACGGCAACCTGTTACTTGGACCGTCTATAGGAAGCGTGGGGCTTGGCACTATAATGGGTATAGCAATAGGGTCACTTGGTGGTATTTCTTTCGGATTATCACAAATCCGAAAACAGGAAGGAGATGAAAGATATTCTTTTGAAGGTGAAGAAAACCTCATGAAGATCATGGGAGCAGTCGCCATCATCCTTTTTGTAATCACTCTTGCTATGTTGTTCTGACCAGAAGAATGCCGATAAGGGGTGATCGACATTCCTCAAATGAGCCATGCAGCCTGTTATGCTATGCGAGAAACTTATATACCATTTGCAAACATATAAACATGTTAACAATTGTGAAATTGCAGATATAATAAATATTCAGGGGAAAAGAAATGACAAAAATAGAAGTAGATACAAGGGGAGAGACCTGCCCGGTCCCGCTAGTTGAATGCAGGAAGGCACTGAGAAAAGCTACACCGGGAGATGAGGTAATAGTTACCGGCACACATCCAGCTTCAAAGAAGGAGATACCAATGGCCTGCGAATCCATGGGGCTTGAAATTATCGGTATCGATGAAGAAGCTGATGAGTGGAAAATCAGAATTAAGCGTTAAAAGGGTTGGTTTCTGTGAGCAATAAAACAGTCATAATAGTCCATAGCGGGGACATGGACAAACTGTACAGTGCACTCATTATTGCAAATGGTTCACTGTCGATGGGAATGGAAGCTTCCCTATATTTTACTTTTTGGGGCCTTGAGCGGTTGAAAAAAGGAGGACTTGAAAAGGGTCCCTTATCCAAAATGAATTTCCTGGGGCTTGGCAAATGGATGGTCAAAAGCAGGATGAAAAAGGTCAATGTAGCTCCCCTTGAAAAAATGATGACCGATTTCAAGGAACTTGGGGGTAAAATAATTGCCTGTGAAATGACCATGGAAATTATGGGAATCAAGCAAGAACAGCTACGTACCGAATGGATTGATGAATATGGTGCTGTGGGTACCTATGTCCATGAAGCAAAAGATGCAGAGATTACATTGTTTATCTGAGGAATTTTATGGAAGACAAAACTGCTTATTTTGATAATTCCGCAAGCACAAGGCTGGATGAAAGAGTGTTTGAGGCAATGAAGCCGTATTATTTTGATACTTATGCAGTGGCAACATCAGAGTTTGCTTATTCGATGGGTATCGATGCAAAGGAGGCACTTGAAGAAGCCAGGTCCACAATTGCAGATTCATTAAATGCTTCGCCTGGAGAAATTGTTTTCACATCCGGAAGCACCGAATCAAGCAACATGGCAATAAAGGGAGTAACATCTGCACTCAAAAAGAAAGGGAAACACCTTATTGTCTCAAAAATCGAGGATTTCCCCGTCCTGAATACCGCAAAAGCACTGGAAAAACAGGGTTTTGAAATCGATTTCATTGAAGTGGATGGCAGTGGTCGGCTAAATACAGAACAACTTGCAGAGACGATCACAGATGAAACTGTTCTCGTCTCGATACAGCATGCCAATCAGGAAATAGGTACGCTGCAGGATCTGGAAAGCATTTCAAGCATATGCAAGGAGAAAGGAGTACTTCTGCATACAGATGCCACCCATAGTTTCACACGCGTTCCAATAGATGTACAAAAAATTCCTGTGGACCTGATAACGATTGCATCGCATACCATACATGGCCCCCGGGGTATTGGAAGTCTCTACATACGCAAAGACACACCTATCAACAAATGGATGGACGGCGGATTCCAGGAATTCAATCTCAGGGCAGGTCTTGAAAACATACCCGCATCTGTAGGGTTTGCAAAGGCAGTCGAACTTGTGACAGAAGAGGAAAACAGACAGATCAAAGCGCTGAGAGACCATCTTATAGAGAGAATATCCAGTGAAATCACGGATGTAATATTAAATGGAAGTAAGGAACACAGGAGTCCACATAATGCCAACATAACGTTCCATTATGTAGAAGGTGAATCACTTACCCTCCATCTAGATATGCGTGGATTTGCGGTCAGCACGGGTTCTGCGTGTTTTAGCCGCTCCCTTGAAGCAAGTCACGTTATACTGGGCATAGGTGGAGACCATGAAAGGGCCCATGGATCATTGCGCTTTACCTTCAGTCGTTACAATACCCTTGAGGAAACCGATGCCATTGTGGATGCGATTAAGGAAATAGTTGCTCAATTAAGAGAGATTAGTCCATTGTACGAGAAAAAGTGAGGTGTTTAATGTGAAATTCCCTTACAGTGAAAAAGTTCTTGATCACTTTAAAAACCCCCGAAATGTGGGTAAAATAGAAAATCCGGATGGCAAGGGGCTGGAAGGAAGTCCGGCATGTGGTGACATGGTGGCAGTATACCTGAATGTCAATCCCGAAACCCTGGTGATAGAGGATATAAGATTTGAATCCTATGGATGTGCATCCAATATCGCTACAGCTTCCATAATTACCGAAATGGCCAAGGGAAAGACCCTGGATGAGGCTAAAAATATCTCATGGAAGCAGGCCACCGAAGAACTAGGAGGGCTGCCCACCGTAAAAGCACACTGTTCAGTACTGGCTGTGGAAGGTTTGAGGGCAGCAATACGGGATTATGAAGAAAAGCATGGCCTTGTGAGCGAGAAAGAAACTACTACTGAAGAAGTCGTCAGAAGACGCCTGAAACATGTCATGAATCCCATGGCAGGGTTGGATATCATCAGGACAGAACTTGTGACAAAGATAGAGATCAATGAGGGTTCTGTGAGAATACTTATAGACCTTCCTTCAGATCACCAGTTCGCATCGGCTATTAAAGAGGATATTCTGGAGAAAGTAAAGTCACTCTGGGATATCGAAGAAGTGAATGTCGTTTTCACAGAATAATTACAGAAGAGGAGGAATATAATATTACAATCGATATCCTGGGAATCTGTGCAAGCCCCAGAAAGGCAGGCAATACTGACGTATTGCTGGATGAGGTAATGGAAGGAGCAAAAAGTAACGGTGCTACAGCCGAGATAGCACATCTGCGGGATTACAGTATCGAGTCCTGTGTGGGATGCGAAAGATGTCGCCAGGATAAGACCTGTACCCGCTTCCATGACGGGATGAATTTACTTTATCCGAAGATCGAAGAAGCAAAGGGTCTGGTTCTTGGCTCCCCTACCTACAATTACAACGTTACCTCCCTTATGAAAACCTTCATAGACCGCCTCTATCCTTACTACAATTTCACAGATGACAGGCCACGTGAGTATTCCAGCCGGCTGGCAGGACAGGGAAGACGTGCCTGCGTTTTCACCATTGGAGAGCAACCTATCATAGAAGATATCGGGTTCAGCCTGGAAGCCATGAGTTATCCCCTGGAAGCCCTGGGATACACAGTGGATAAGGCGATGCCTGTGCTTAACCAGTTTGACAGAGGAATTATCAAAAAGGATGAAGCAGCGCTTAAAAATGCTTTCGAAATGGGCGAGGAACTTGCAGGGAAATTAAAGTGAAGTATGGCCTATTGGATTGATAACTAAAATACATTTGTTATTGAAGAATACAGGCACAATTAATCAGTACTGTTTGATATAGAATTTACATAATCTATGTAGGTAACACTTATTGCCACATCAGCTCCTCTATATTTCATGAAAGAAAGCAACGAAAATGTCAAAGTACTTTTCATTTGTGTACACAACAGTGCAAGAAGCCAGATAGCAGAAGAATACCTGAAAAGACTTGGAGAAGGCAAGTTCGAAGCTGAGAGTGCGGGTTTTGAGCCCGAACAGATTAATCCACTAATCCTTGAAGTAATGAAGGAGGATGGATTCGACCTTACAAATAAAAAGACCCAGGATGCATGGGATCTCTTCCGGGCGGGTAAATTTTTCCATTTTGTAATCACTGTTTGCAACAGAGAGCACGAGGAGAGATGTCCCATATATCCAAAACCCTTTGCAAAATTATACTGGCCATTCCCGGAACCTGAAAATTTCACAGGCACACATGAAGAAAAGCTGGAACAAATGAGAAATTTGAGAGATGCAATAAAAAAGAGAGTGGAACAATTCGTAGAAGAAACAAGTGGATTTTCACAAGGACAAAAATAATTCAATTCCGGAATACCTTTTAAGTGGAGGGCATAAATCACTCCACATAATGCTTTTTGTTTTTTACTCACATAAGGATAAACTATATAAGAAACCTTTATCACAGCAATAGCAATAATCATTTTAATAAAGATGCACCACTGAGTGTATCGTCTTTATTTTACAATTATTGAGGAGAAAAAATGGTATCAAAAGAAGTACCTTTTACTAAAGAAAAAGTACAGGAGATCTCGGAAAAATATCCCACTCCTTTCCATCTCTATGATGAGAAAGGCATACTGGAAAATGTGGAAAAACTTAAAGAAGCCTTCGGGATTCTGGAAGGTTTTCAGGAATACTACGCTGTAAAAGCCCTCCCCAATCCTTATATACTCAAAATCCTGAAAAATCAGGGATTCGGTGCCGATTGCAGTTCCCTCCCCGAACTTGTACTTGCTGAAAAAGCGGGTATTGTTGGCGAAAATATTATGTTCAGCTCCAACGATACACCAGCAGAAGAGTTCGTCAAAGCAAAAGAACTGGGCGCTATAATCAATCTTGACGACATAAGCCATATCGATTACCTTGAAAAACATGCAGGCCTGCCTGAAATGATATGTTTCCGCTATAATCCCGGTGCATTAAAAAAAGGTAACAAGTTCATAGGCAATCCAGAAGATGCAAAATACGGTTTTACCCGGGAACAGCTCTTTGAAGGATATAAAAAACTGGCCGATAAAGGGGTCAAGAGATTCGGTATCCACACAATGGTAGCATCCAATGAACTGGACCCTACCTATTTCATAGAAACTGCCAGGATTCTCTTTGAAGTTATCGCCGATATTTCAAAGGAACTCGGTATCAAATTCGAATTCGCAAATCTGGGAGGCGGTATAGGAATACCCTACGAGCCAGACCAGGAGCCAGTCCCCTATGATGTTATAGCAAAGGGTGTTAAGGAAGAATATGATAAAATAATTTCCGCAAACGGCCTTGACCCCCTCAAGATCTACCTTGAATGCGGGAGAGTAATCACCGGACCCTATGGATACCTTATCAGTAAAGTACGCCATCTCAAGCATACCTACAAGGATTTTGTAGGAATGGATGCCACAATGGCAAACCTTATGAGGCCGGGCGTTTACGGCGCTTACCACCATATAACTGTACCTGGCAAGGAAAACCAGCCTCATGACCATACATATGATGTGACAGGCTCTCTTTGCGAAAACAATGACAAATTCGCCATAGACAGGAAACTGCCTGAAATCGAAATTGGTGACATCCTGGCAATGCATGATGCCGGAGCACACGGCCATGCAATGGGATTCAATTATAATGGAAAATTACGCTCTGCTGAAATTTTGCTCAGGGAAGATGGCAGTGCTGTACAAATCAGAAGAGCAGAAACCATGGAAGACTATTTTGCCACACTGGATTTTGAAGGTCTTGAGAATTTTAAATGAAATGGCCTGAAAAAACAAATATAATCGGGTATAAACCCGATTATTTATTATACCACCGTGAAGGCAGCTCATATCCCAGATTGAGATCGTATTCCTTTGGCAGGAAGAATTTCGTTCCCCTGTTGTCCAGAGCCTCTTCAAAGCCCGGATCTATGGAATCAAGTTTCAGTTTGGTTGTCTTTGCCTCTGAAGATTTACCTATCCTATAAAGGGCAAACCGCTTATTATAAAGTACAGAAGGATTGTTCGGATCAATCGAAAGGGCTTGATCATAGCATTCGATTGCCTCATCGACATTACCCATCATGTTATTGGCAAATCCTTTGTTGTACCATGCAGTAATGCAATTAGGTTTCACCTCAAGTAGACGATCATAATATTTTATTGAGCCTGCATAGCTACTCAACAGGTACTTGACAGTAGCCTTGTGATAGAGAGCATCAGCGTTGTTGGGCTGGAGCGTTAGAATCTGGTCATATACAACATCGGCTTTATTGTACTCCCCAAGAAGGTATAGATTAAACCCTTTATGCTCCATTGCAGCAACATGCTGTGGATTAACGGCAAGTAACTGTTCATAGCATTCAATTGCTTTCTGGTATTGTCCGATATTTTCAAAAGCCAGCCCCTTATTAAACAATGCATCCTGATTTTCGGGGTCAGAATCCAGAATTTCATCATAAACAACTATTGCATCACTGAAACGGCCCATCTTTTCAAGGTTGTCAGATTTGAGATACAAAGCATCCTGATCAGAGGGGTGATTATTAATGACAGTATCGATTGCATTCAGGGATACATCATACATCCTTGCTTTGTGTGCAGATTGGGCCAGCAGATACCATGTGTCCATATCTTTTGGCTCCAAACTGAGATATTTCTGGTAAGCATTGGCTGCATTCCTGAAACTTCCAATTTTGTCGTATATCAAACCCCTGTTATACAGAGCATCCTTATTATCCGGATCATTCTCTACCACTCTTCCATAAGCATACAGTGCAGTCTGGAGGTCATCTGCCTTTTGTGATACTATTGCGTATTTATGCCACAATTTTACAGAATCAGGATTAACTGAAAGAGCCTGTTTAAACGCATCTGAAGAATCGTCCCATTGATTGTATTTTTTGAAAAGATCCCCTTTACCTTCCCACGCAGCTGCATAATCAGGTGCTACCATTGTAGCCATTTCAAATGAAGAAAGGGATTTATTCGTATTATTTACGGCTGACATTGTCATGGCGCGTGAATACCATAGGTATTCGGGAGCTGGCAGCTTACCATCTTCAATAGACGTAAGGGGGTTGACGGACACATCTGTCCCACTTCCCATGAAAGCCAGGTCAAAGCCGTTACTCTTCAGGAAATCAAGGAACGGGGAATTGCCTGCATAATGAAAATTATTCCTATGATCAGATTCTTTTTGATTGGATTCTAATAGCTTACTCTGATCAGTCCTTAGTTGATAACTAGCTGCTGAGTGACCAGGATTCAGTTCAAGGACTTTTTCATAAGAAGTGATAGCTTCATCATATCTTCCAAGTTCATCCAGAACGGCCCCTCTCTCATACCACACCTGTGCTGAGGATGGCTCAAGTTCACAGACTTTATCATAGGCCTCTAAAGATTGCTCATATTTACCAAGTATTTTCAGGTCAACAGCCATTTCATACCAGGCAAGGGTATAGTTCTCATCCCTTTCTGTGGCCTCCTCATAGCTCTTTACCGCTTTTCCATACTCGCCTATCCTGTCTAACAATACCGCCTGTTCATACCATACAGCAGGAGCGTTCGGTTCAAGATCAAGGGCTTCTTCATAGCTATCGATAGCTTCGGAAAAATCACCATTATCTTTCAGAATAGTGGCTTTTCGGTACCATACAACTGCATGAGGTTCGGTATCAAGTACGTCATTATAGCATTCAAGTGCATCCTCATATTTTTCCAGCCTGTAGAATGCTTCACCTTTATTGAACAGTATCTGGGCAGACTCTGAATCAAACTGTGGTGTTTCATAAAAAACCTCATGGGAATCGGTTTCAATTATAATTGAGGGTGCCTCTGAAACACGTCCGATGCCACGTGCATGATCAGGATTTAATTTCAGTGCCTGGTCATAACATTCAATCGACTCCTCATACCTACCCATTTTATCCAGTAATTGTCCCTTCAGGTTCCATAGTGTCTTATTTTCCGGATCGTATTTCAGTGCCTGGTTGTAACAGGTAAGTGCATAATTATTCTGACCCAGCTCTTCAAGACTGCGAGCTTTGTATCTCCATGAATCCACATTGTATGGCTGTATCTCAAGCACCCTTTCATAATATTCAATGGCCAGGTTGTGATTATCCATTTTTTCTGCAACAAGACCATACTTCAATAATAATACAGAATTATTTGGATCCCTCTGGAGGGCCTTTTCATAATTATCCTGTGCTTTCTGGTACTCTCCCATAGCTTCATAGCATTCTCCCAACTGTGTCCAGGAATCGGTTTTGGAGGGATTAATACGCAAAGCAGCCTGGAAATGTTCAATAGCATCCCCGTAGTTGCCTTCATTTTTGTGATACAGACCTTTGTTATAGAGGTCCTCAGAATGATATCCATAAGCACTCAATGCTGCATTCTGATATGTAAGAGAATCATTATAATTACCCTCTAAATGGCTTAATTTTCCTTTAAGGAATAGAATTGGCAACGTTTCAAGATCTGGATTATCGACCATTTCAGTTATATTTTGATCAGCATCATTCAGGTTCAAAAGAGCTTTTTCATAATACTTTGTGGCTTCATTCTCACGAGCCAGATTTTCGAGACTCAGGCCAGCCATGTATAGGGCATAAGTAGAATTGGGATTGGAATCTAGAACCCTTTTGGAAACTTCCAGAGATTTATCATAGTTTCCTGATAAATAAAAAGATGAAATGTTCTCATATGTGTCATTATAAGGGTACTGAGAATCATTTGTCTGTGAAATATTTACTTCATCCGAATAAAGGGATATATCATCATTCAAATTGTCAACAGCAACAGCTGGATGACATAGAGTAATTGCTAAAAGTAAGACTAAAGTAAATCTTAATAAAATGTTTTTGAGCCCCATCATCATTTGAACCTACCACCACGGTCCATTAAATCAATATTATAATACAATGCTTTACTAAAATTTAAAGTTATTGTCCGGATATAAAATCATCACAGGACAACAAAAAAGACAAATGAATGTAATCAGAGGGGTTTGGCAGTCCACATTCTTATTTGCTTATAATCAATGTTGCAACCTATTAATCTTGCTTTTTGCTATTTGGATTCACATTCCTGCAAAAATGTACATTTACCAATTGTATTCCATATAATGCAATCTGAACAAAATATTTCTTTGTTTTCCTGAGAATAACCAAATTTTTCGATCTGGCACATTGTAACCCTTCATGTTAGCATATCAGAATTGGATCGATTCTAGCCTGGCCTTTTTGAGTCCAGTAATGGCAGCATTCACATATCTGATAACCGTTGTTTTCCCTGAGATCTGTTCCGCAAACCGGGCAATTTTTTAAGAGATAGTCATATTGGTTCATTGAATCACTCCTTACTGCTCCATGAGGAAAGAACATTAATATATATTTTTGGAATATAAACTATAGAAATAGTTCATTAATATATAGTTAATCTGCATGATTTCTAATTACAACCTGGAATCTGAATTGCTTCATGCAAGTCTTCAAAAATTAATTTTACCATTTGTGCACAAATACATATATAAAAATAAATTAAACTAAAAGATGACTTTTATAAATAATCAGTGCTTTATTAAACAAAAAATCTCTGATTTTCATGACAGGCTGGCCAAAATGCTTTACCGGAGAAGATAAAGGGAAAAACTATACCCTCTATTTAATAACTATCGCATTAGTTTCCATGCTCATATTTCCATTCTTAAGCAGGGAAATCTTACTCCTGATCTTTGCAGGTGCCGGTGTATATGGCTACATAACCAGTAGCAATCGGAATATAACCAATCTTATTGTCTCAGTAGTTTTGCTACTTTTGATAAGTATTACTGCGAATCACTATTCCTATTCCCTACCAAAATACATAATTATATCAGCAATCCAGATCTCCACTATTGGTTTCACAAGTGCAACCATAGTGCGCTGTGGCACCAAAAAGGACTTACAGGAAAATACCACCAACCTGCCATCAAGCCTTGCTTTATTAATAGCAGGGGCCTCTTCTGCCTTCATAGCAGGTTCATGGTATGCATACTGGACAGCCGCTGTATCATACGAACTTATATTTTTCATAGCAGTAATCGGAGCAATTACAGCAGCTCTATTTGAATCCATACCATCCTCTGTAGATCGGCTTTTTTCAATGACCCTCGGTTCGGCAATGGCAATGTGGATTCTTGCATCCTTTGGTTACACAGTTGCCCCTTTACATTTATTGATTGCATTCAGTTTTGCACTCTTTTTGGGGTATCTGGCATATCGCACCAATATAGCCGATATTTCCGCAGTGTTGAGTGCTACACTTATGGGAGTTTTGATAATTGTTTTTAGTAACATCCTCTGGTTTGTTTTGCTACTTACCTTTTTCATACTCGGAGGAGTATTCACTAAATACAAATACAACTATAAGCTCGATCTGGGTATCGCACAGGAAAAGGGAGGAGTAAGGACTTATGAAAATGTTTTCAGCAACAGTACTGCTGCCCTTGTGCTTGCCATTGCATGTGGCATATATCCACAACATAGCAATCTAATAACATATGCTTTCCTGGGAACCGTAGCAACAGCTGCAGGGGACACCCTTGCAAGTGAAATCGGAACAACTGCACGCCAGACACCCAGGATGATAACAAACTTAAAACCTACAAAAACCGGTACTGATGGGGCTGTAACATCACTCGGAGAGCTTGCAGCCTTTGGAGGAGCACTGGCAATCGGAATACTCGGAGCAGCCTTTGGTTTTGTGGAGCAGATAATTCCTGCCATAATTATTACATGTGCAGGCGGATGGGGAGGTACAAATATCGATAGTTTACTAGGTGCTACATTCCAGAAAAATGGTTACCTTTCCAATAGTGGAGTCAATTTTGTAGCAACTGCCACAGGTGCCCTCATATCCGGTATACTGTATATTCTTGTCCTGTAAGGACAAAAAAGATATACTTACCGCAATTATATCTAACATATGAAAGTAGAGGGGATTGCCCGGGAAACACTGGAATTTATATTGAAAAGTAGTGAATCAACATATCCCCGGGAATTTGTGGGTTTACTGGAAACAGAAAAAGGCATAATAAGCAATGTGATGATTCTGCCTGGAACAGAGAGCAGTGAAATGAATGCAGTAATCAAATTATTCATGATGCCAAATGTACAATCCGTAGGTTCTGTGCACAGCCATCCGGGACCCAGTTATCGGCCCTCAAATGCCGACCTTATAATGTTTGGTAAGACAGGGGACTGGCATATAATCGTTGCCGAACCTTTTGATGAGAACAGCTGGCAATGCTATAATAGGGAGGGCTATCCTGTAGACCTTCCAGTACTTGATGTAGAATTGGACCAGCCGGAACTGCCCTAACAAAAAAATAAATATGAACAGAAATAGAATTCTTTAAAGGGATGATAAATATGGAACCTGAAGACTATGTAATAAAAGAAGGACCAATACCACATGAAAATGCCAAATTTGGAGCCGGTCTTGTAATATTGATCCTGTACATTATTGTACTTGGAAGATGGCTGGGAGTATTTTAATCCCATTACTTATTTTTCCCGCAGGACCGAATATGTAAACCCCCCGAGCCAATAGCCTATCATTCCAAAAAGGAAAGCTGCGGGGATCAGTATAAGAGATTCATAACCCAAATCCAGTATCCATTCAAAAGCCAGTATTACAAACAGGATTACAAAAAGAATATATCCTGCATATTTGGCACTTGTTTTGCCCAGGTACATTTTAATCACTTTAAATCATCTGGCAGGCAGATCCTCCAAATCCACATCTGGACATCATAGAGTCTATTTGTTCTTCAGAAGAAAAATCATCATATGCTTTATTCGCCTCTTCCACACTGGAATAGAGGCGTGCAAAGATACAATCCCAGCACCCATCATCACTTTTTACAATTGAATTATAATGATTGGTTTCAGCGGGTGCCCATATCAACACCTGTCCACCGGTTCCCTGCTGGGACTGGACTTCGACCTTCAACCTTCCAAGAGCCTTGGTTTCATGATTAATACTATTATTTTCTGCCATAGCATCCCAATATAATTCCATCATTTTTAACCTATTGGGTCACCGGAAACGATTTGTATTTAAAGATCAAAAACAAAATTCGACAGGTACTTAAAGAAGATAAATTAAAGAGGAAATGCGAAAGAAATAATGGGGGTAATTATTCCTATGCAGGACAAAAATCAAGAATACGAAAATCCCATAATAGTTTTTCTATGGAATGCAGAAAAGGACTGGCCGGTTGAATTTGTATCCGATAATATTCAGCAATTCGGATACAACGCCGAGGATTTTATATCCGGGGACAAGACTTATGCACAGATAATCCATCCACACGATATCGATGAAGTCAGAGAAAACATACGCCGCATCTGTAAGGAAGGCATCAAAGAATACACCCATCGATACAGGATACTAACTGCTGATGATCAGGAAAGGTGGGTTATGGAAAAAACCCTTGTGGAAAGAGACATCGAGGATGAACCTTGCCATTTCCAGGGTTTTGTAATGGATATCACAGGCCAGATGGATTCGGAAGAGATGAGTGTGGATATGATATCTACAAAAAGTCCTGTTGTAGCATTTGTCTGGAAAGTAGAAAAGGGGTGGCCTGTAGAATACGTATCAGATGAAATTGAAAAGTATGGCTACACAACCGAAGAATTCCTGTCCGGCAATCTCAATTACGGGGACATTATCCACAAAGACGATCTAAAAAGAGTAGAAGACGAACTGAGCAGGAGATGCCGCGAAGGATACAATGATTTCTATCAGGAATATCGGATATACACAAAAGAAGGCCAGATACGCAAAGTTGCTGAAAGGACCCTTATAATTCGTGACGAGCATGGCAATCCTTCAAAATACCAGGGAATCATTGAAGACCTCTGATTCCCAGATAAATTATATATAAAATAATATTATATTTTAATAGTAAGTATGCGTGCCTACTTCAACAGAAAAGGTTTGAGAGATTATATAATATACACACTGGCCTTGCTTCCCATAGCCATGTTGTGTTACAAGCAACAGCTAACTCTTGGACCAATTTCATCATACCCCCTCTTTTTAATCCTAGTTCTGATGCCAATTGCATCAAATATAGAAATACCGATAACCAAAATCAGAACTCGCAAAAACCAGCATATGCATAGGGACGCCCTTCTTCTGGAGGAAACGTACGGTGTACCTGTGGTAAATGAACTTACTACAGGCACAAACCTGATCTATGACACAAAGATCACACTGAATATCGGTGGATTTGTAATTCCTATGTTAACAATTCTGTACCTACTTGTCAGTGAAATGGATTTTGTTGCGTTGGAGATAATGCTCATAGTACTGGTTGTCGTTGCATTACTGTCCGATTTTGTTGATGGTATAGGAATAGTAATACCCTCATACACAGGAATATTTACAATTCCATTGGCATTGATATTGGCCCCTCAGAATGCAGATACTATAATATTCATCGCCGGGGCAGGCGGAATCATAGCAGGCTCTGTGGCATCCCTGATGGCCTTGAAAAGAGAAGAAAAAGGAAGCGCTTATATTGATATAGGTGGAGCAGCCTGCTTTCAGGCAATATATGTAACCACCTTACTGGCCGCATTAATATCCGGGTTCATTCCTTGAATAAGGACTAACATTCCCCTCATTTCCAATTTTATTTTGCAGGACTTTTGATGTTTGAATGGAACGATATTTTTCAATCCCTTTCTCACCGAACCTGAATGATTGAGGAGTGGAATCTATTTTTGTGGCCCTCATTTTTTGTATGGCCATAACAGGAGTCAAAGTGTTATCAATATCATTTAATTGCATGGAATCAAGAAATATGATACCATCACCCAGAAAATCATATTCATCAAAATCTTTGGTTTCAATACCATGCTTTTTTTCTGTTATTAAAAATGAAGTTATATTCCTATTCTTAATTGTCCTGTGTAACGAACGCCAGCCTCCGGAATTGCGGAATTGTTCAGGATTGCTAAAAACATTAAGGGAATCAAACACGATGCGACGGGGCTTATACGTCTCAATAATCTCTGTGATCTCTTCAAAGGTCAACATCGACATCCCAAAAACTTCCAGGTAGCCATCATCGATGTATTTTGCAACATCCCATCCAAATCTCATAAATTGTTGCACCAGCTGTGGAAGACGTTCTTCAAAGGAAAAAAGAACACATTTCTCTCCTTTGGTTACACCCTCCATAAGATATTGCATGCAAAGAGTGGTCTTTCCCGTACCAGGAGGACCTGTAACAATCACAGAGAAACCTTCCGGTATACCTCCTTCAAGCATATCATCCAGCCCAACAATACCGGTACTTATCCGTTTTATTGAACATTGCAAATTACCGGCATCCATTTTTGACCTGAAGCGCCCCTTGTCAAGCGAGAGTAAAGCTTTCTCGAGTACAAGGTTTTTAGCACCAAGTTCTTTTTCATACCTATCAAGAACTTTAATGGCATCCGAACTGAGTGTCGTATGAACCGGATATTTGTTACGTACCATGCTTTAAGGATATAGTCCATAGTGCATATAAAATTTTGCGCACCATGGACACAAAAAAAGAAAGTATGTACATCAATCGTCGTCTTTAGCAGAGCCGGCACCCGGAAGGAAGTTACCCCTTCCCCGCCTTCCCACAATATCACCATCCCAGATAATCTCCCCGCGGGAAATGGTATATTCAGGGAATATGCCTTCCATCCCTTCATACGGAGTCCATCCTGCCTTACTGTGCAGCATGTCTGAATTAATAGGTTTCACATTACCCGGATCCATGACTATTAAATCAGCATCATAGCCTTCAGCAAAAACACCTTTTCCGTGTTTGTCAAGTCCGAAAATTCTTGCCGGATTGCTGCTTGTGACTTCAATGAGACGCTTGATATGGAAAAGATTTCTTTTAGCCCCCACCATCATAAGGGGCATAAGGGTTTCCACTCCCGGTACACCCGATGGAGCGCTCTTAATGTCTCCCTCCTTCTCTGATTCCCTGTGAGGAGCATGATCTGAAGCTACAACATCAACTGTACCATCATTTATTCCATTAACAAGTGCTTTCACACTTTGCCGGTTCCTCAGAGGGGGATTCATTTTACCGAAAGTATCAAGTCTTTCCCAATCACGGTCTGATAGGAAAAGGTGATGAGGAGCTACCTCAAAGCTTAAATGACGCGAAACATCCTCTTTTTCAAGAATGTATTTTTCCCTTTTTAGCTGACCAAAAGCTTCCAGGGTACTGATGTGGCAAAAATGAGTATTCACGGATGTCAAACCAGACAGCTCAAGCGCATTCTTAACTGCCATTGCCTCACATTGATTGGAGCGAATCCGGGAATGGGACTGAGGAGTGAAATCTTTCTTGAGTAAGATTTCGTTATCGCATTTGATATTTTCATCCTCAGCATGGATACAGGCCAATGCTCCAAGTTGCTGGATTGTTTCAAGAGCCTCTTTTAGCAAATCTGAATCCAATCCCAGACCGGCAGTTGATTCTGCCATGAAAATTTCTCCAAAAGCCGTAACACCCAGCCCCCAGAGACTTTCCAGCTTTTCAATGTTCTTTCCCACACCACCATTAATTCCAAAATCAATGATGGATTTACGGTTTGCCAATTTGAATTTTTCCCTGAAAGATTTTCTGTCAAGAACCGGAGGCAATGTGTTTGGGTGTTCCACAACTGTCCCAATACCACCCGCAGCAGCAGCACAACTTCCTGAATACCAATCTTCTTTGTGAGTCATACCGGGCTCCCGGAAATGCACATGTACATCGATGCCTGCTGGAATAGTAAGTCCGCCGTGTGCATCAATATGCCTGTCCGCCTCCTCACCCTTCAGATTTTTGGCAATTTTCTTTATTTTACCTTCATCTATGAGCACTTCGCCGGGTTGCAACTGATTTTTATAAAAAACTTTAGTGTTCTTAATTAATATATCATTCATACTCTTCCCTTCGACTAGTTATTGGTAGGTATGCATATTATTTTTCCCATTTTACATCTTCCGACCGGATGGAAATAATGATTTAAATTTTATATATAGATATTTGGGATAAAGTATATATTAATGAAATACATTACTTATTTTGGAGGAGGAAGTGATAGACAATATGAAATGCATTGAGAAAAATGAAAGGGAACTTAAATCCCAAAAAGGTAATCCTAACATTTCCCATACAATCTATAGGGGAAGGATTAGTGGAAACCTTGACAATGAAGAAATGGACCTTTACAGATTCCTTATAGGTGGAATCGAAGGAAAATGAGTGCAAAAACAATGGCCAATGTTGTGCCAGGCAATGTACAATGTTATTTTTGCAGCTCATATCTTGAGAACAGGCGCCTGGGAAATATGGCCATATACTTTTGCAACAATTGCAATCATATAATACCAAAAAAGATCGAGTAATATTAACTACTCAATCACTTTTTTCGATTCCATAAATGAAGAGTAAGTCAATATATTCACCATAGAATATATACACATATATAGAATATAGTAACAAATATTTATAAATGCCTAGTTCACTTATTTTAAAAAGAAACTTTACTTACATTAGAGGGTTTATATGATAAAATCACACAGGCCATTAATAATTATACTTATTTTATTGCTGGCATTATTTGCTGCAGGATGCCTTAATGAAAGTGATAACACACAAGACGAGAAGATAAATGAAACAATAACAGAACATACTAAAGTCGAAAATCTTAACTTAGAAGGATCCACTACTGTCTTCCCTCTTGCACAGGCAGCAGCTGAAATATACATGGAAAATCATCCTGAGAAGTCAATAAATGTTATTAGCGGAGGATCAACCACTGGCATAAAAGCCCTGATCGATGGTAAAGTAGATATTGCAATGGCATCCAGGAAAATGAAAAATTCCGAAATAGAAGCAGCAGAAGCAAACGGACTTGACCCTGTAGAACACGTAATTGCATGGGATGGACTCACAGTAGTTGTAAATCCGGAGAACCCTGTAAACCAGCTGACCTACGATCAGATAAAGGGAATTTATGATGGCTCCATCAGCAACTGGGCAGATGTAGGCGGAGAAGATCAAGAAATAATAATACAGAACCGCGATCCGAGTTCCGGAACCTATGGCTATTTCAAAGACGAATTATTAGGAGAAGATAAATTCCGCCCGGATTTAGTCTCGCGGGACTCAAACGGAGCCATTGTCCAGGCAGTCACCCATGAAGATGCAGCAATTGGGTACATAGGATTTGCATATCTGGATGATAGTGTGAAGGCCGTAGATATCGATGCCGGGAATGGAATGGTTGAGCCTACTTCAAAAAATATCCTTTCAGGCAAATATCCACTTGCCAGACCCCTTCATTTATACACAGACGGACAGCCTACAGGCCTTGCTGCAGACTTCATAGAATTTATCCTGAGCGAAAAAGGCACAATAATTATAAATGATGTGGGATACTTCCCCGCATAAATCTCCTAAAAACGCCTGCTGTTAACCCTCTATTTTTTTAAGTGCACTGAAATTACATACCCAATATACCTATATAGACTATATGTTGAAATATAGTGTAGTATAGAATATTGCGATAAAGACTATAAGTACGGTATCCATTACTTTTTCCGAGGCTTAAGCCTTCAAATGGAAAAGGATAATGTAACTATGGTAGAAAGGTCAAAAATACTTTCAATAGCACTTACTTTAATAATGGTACTGGCGTTATTCACCGCCGGCTGTGTCAGCAATGATGAAGAACCAGCAGAACCAACAGAAAGCTCTGGTGATGACTATTCAACTGGTGCTGAAGAATCTGAAGAACTTAATGTAAAAGGTTCAACAACTGTGCTCCCCCTCGCACAGGCAGCAGCTGAAACCTACATGGAAAATCATCCTGAGGCTTCAATCAGTATCAGTGGTGGCGGCTCCGGTACAGGTATCGCAGCCCTGATCGATGGTGACGTTCACATTGCAATGGCTTCTAGGCAAATCAAAGATTCCGAAATCGAAGAAGCAGAAGCAAACGGAATTGATCCTGTAGAACACGTAATTGCATGGGATGGACTCACAGTAGTTGTAAACCCGGAAAATCCCGTAGACCAGCTTACATACGACCAGATAAAGGGAATCTATGACGGTTCCATCAGCAATTGGGCAGATGTAGGTGGCCCTGACAAGGAAATTGTAGTAATTAACCGTGACAGCAGCTCCGGTACATACGGCTATTTCCAGGGAGAAGTTCTTGGTGATGATAATGAATTCCGTGAGGACGCAGTTTCCACAAGTTCAAACGGTGCAGTATTACAGTCCGTTTCACAGAACGATGCAGCAATCGGCTACATTGGTTTTGCTTACCTCACTGACAATGTGAAAGGCCTTGATGTCAACAAGGGAGACGGAATGGTAGCACCAACCGCTGAGAACATTCTTGCAGGCGACTACCCACTTGCCAGACCTCTTCACTTCTACACAAACGGACAGCCCACTGGCCTTGCTGCAGACTTCAAAGAATATATCCTGAGTGAGGAAGGTACAGAGATCGTCTACGATGTAGGATACTTCCCTGCAGAATCATCTTCTGAAACTGCAGAGGCTGAAGAAATCAATGTAAAAGGTTCAACAACTGTGCTCCCCCTCGCACAGGCAGCAGCTGAAACCTACATGGAAAATCATCCTGAGGCTTCAATCAGTATCAGTGGTGGCGGCTCCGGTACAGGTATCGCAGCCCTGATCGATGGTGACGTTCACATTGCAATGGCTTCCAGGCAAATCAAAGATTCCGAAATCGAAGAAGCAGAAGCAAACGGAATTGACCCTGTAGAACATGTAATTGCATGGGATGGACTCACAGTAGTTGTAAACCCTGCAAACTCCGTAGACCAGCTTACCTACGACCAGATAAAGGGAATCTATGACGGATCCATCAGCAACTGGGCAGATGTCGGTGGCGAGGATGAAGAAATCGTAGTTATTAACCGTGACAGCAGCTCCGGTACCTATGGTTACTTCCAGGAAGAAGTACTCGGTGAAGAAAATGAATTCCGCCCGGACGCACTTGCACAGAGTTCAAACGGTGCAGTGGTACAGGCAGTTTCACAGAACGATGCAGCTATCGGTTACATCGGTTTTGCTTACCTCAATGAAAACGTAAAGGGTGTAGATGTCAACAAGGGAGACGGAATGGTTGCACCAACTTCCGAAAACATCCTTGCAGGCGACTACCCACTTGCCAGACCACTTCACTTCTACACAGACGGACAGACTACCGGCCTTGCTGCAGACTTCAAAGAATATATCCTGAGTGAGGAAGGTACAGAGATCGTCTATGAAGTAGGATACTTCCCTGTTGAGTAAATGATTTGAAGCATGAACCCTTAGAGGTGAGCGATGTTTCACAGAAGACTTAAAGAGAAGGGCATTGAAATCGGCCTGTTCTTAGCAGCGGCAACGACTGTCGTTGTCCTTCTCTTCATTTGTATTTTTCTTTTCCGAGATGGATACCTGTTATTCGAAACAAGTTCTTTTACTGGTTTCATAACCGGTAGTTCATGGTACACCGCTTCAACACCGCCACGTTTTGGAATACTCCCCCTTTTATTCGGCTCATTTCTGGTCACAGCAGGCGCAATCGCCATAGCTGTACCCCTGGGTGTTGCTGCAGCAATATATATTTCAGAGTTGGCAAGCCCAAAAATCGCCGACTTATTGAAACCATTCATTGAAATCCTTGCAGGTATACCTTCTGTTGTATACGGTTTCTTTGGTCTGATAGTCCTTGTCCCCCTTATAAAAGATATTTTTGATATACCCACAGGTCAAACAGCCCTTACAGGTTCTATAATGCTTGCAATGATGGCACTACCCACAATAATTTCAATTTCCGAAGATTCCATTAATGCGGTACCACAGGCACTTAAAGAAGGTTCGTTAGCCCTGGGAAGTACACAATGGCAGACAATTTATAAAGTAACATTGCCGGCTGCCCTTTCCGGAATATCCGCCGCAGTGATATTGGGAGTAGGCAGAGCAATCGGTGAAACAATGACAGTATTGATGGTAACAGGTAACATGGCCATAATACCTGGATTCCCCGAGGGATTTCTTGATCCTGTCAGGACAATGACAGCAACTATTGCACTTGAAATGGGAGAAGTGCCTAAAGGCAGCCCGCATTTCCATGCATTGTTTGCAGTTGGTTCTGTATTGTTTATTACGACCTTCATAATAAATATGGTTGCAGATCAAATAAAGAGAAAATATAAACTCAAGGAGGGGCTCTGATTGGACTCAAAAACTACTGAAAAATTAGCATTTGGTTTCCTCAGAGCATGTATATGGATTGTTGTTGCATTTGTAGCAATCCTTATACTCTACATTGTAATACAGGGATACAGCATAATGAGCTGGGAATTCCTGACTGAGATGCCCAAAAACCGGATGACTGAAGGTGGCATCTATCCCGCTTTGATAGGAACGGCACATCTTGTTGCCATATCCATGGCTGTCGCAATTCCCCTTGGCGTTCTTTCAGCTATATACCTAAATGAATATGCAAAGGAAAGCCGTTCAACCTGGATCATTGAAATGGCAATCAACAATCTTGCCGGCACCCCTTCCGTAGTATTCGGATTGTTCGGATTGGCATTGTTTGTCAAATATTTAGCATTTAAACCTTCAATTATCTCGGCATCCCTTACCCTTTCCCTCTTGATATTGCCAGTTGTAATCAGAGCAAGCAAAGAAGCCCTGATAACCGTTCCTCAGGCACACAGGGAAGCTTCTCTTGCCCTTGGCGTAACAAAATGGAAGACCATAAGTAGTATAGTATTACCAGAAGCATTACCCGGAATAGTAACCGGAATTATCCTGAGTATTGGCAGGGTTGCAGGTGAAACAGCCCCCATAATGTTCACAGGTGCAGCTTTCTTCTTACCACGTCTGCCGGAGTCTGTATTTTCACAATTCATGGCTTTGCCCTATCATTTGTATATACTGGCTACCTCCGGCCTCAACCCTATGGAAACCAGACACATACAGTACGGAACTGCTCTTGTGTTACTGATATTGGTACTGCTCATAAACAGCATAGCAATTATTATCAGAAAACATTACAGGAAAAAACTTCACAGATAATTATTCGAGGATAAGAGATGAGTGAAATTAATGATTTCGCAGACATAGAGGTTGAGGATCTCAACCTATGGTATGGATCCAACCAAGCCCTCCAGGACATAAATATTAAAATCCCCAGCAAAAGTGTAACCGCCCTTATAGGTCCTTCAGGATGTGGAAAATCCACCTTCCTGCGCTGTATAAACCGGATGAATGATCTTATAAAAGTATGTCATATCGAAGGCAGAGTGAAAATCGACAATAAAAACATCTACGATGAAGATGTGGATGTAGTTGAACTCAGAAAGAAGGTTGGCATGGTTTTCCAGAAACCAAACCCATTTCCCATGTCAGTTTTTGATAATATTGCCTATGGTCCAAAAATCCACAAAGTTCCCAAAAAAGACATAAAGGGAATTGTTGATAAAACCCTGCAGGATTCAGCTCTTTACGGAGAAGTATCTGACAGGCTGGATTCATCAGCCCTGGACCTCAGCGGAGGACAGCAGCAGAGACTCTGCATTGCAAGGACCATGGCCGTAGAACCGGAGATAATTCTTTTTGATGAGCCATGCAGTGCCCTTGATCCCATATCTACAAATAAGATCGAAGACCTGATTCTTGAATTGAAGAAAGATTACACAATTGTAATTGTTACCCACAATATGCAGCAAGCGGCCAGAATTTCTGACTACACCGCATTTTTCCTTATGGGAAAAATAATCGAGTTTGGAGAAACAAACCAGATATTTGAAAATCCCAGGGAAAAACGTACTGAAGATTACATCACGGGAAGATTCGGGTGATTAAATGGTTCGTGAGAAATACCACGCTGAACTAGATGAACTAAAAGAAAACATCTCTGATATGAGCGCCGTATCCCAGGAAATGTTCAGGAAGTCTATAAAGGCACTTGCAAATATTGATAAAGAACTTGCTCAGGAAATCATTGAAATGGATCATACAGTAAATGATTTTGAAGAGAAAGTTGAAACCCGTATCACAAGATTACTGGCATTACAGCAGCCAATTGCCAGTGACCTGCGACTTATAACGGCTTCTTATCGAATATCAATCGATCTGGAAAGAATGGGTGATCTGGCAGTGGATGTAGCCAAAAGAATAAAAAAGATGGATGCTGAGAAGGCTCTTTCAATTTCTGAATGTAAACCTATTATATCCACATGTGAAGAAATGATAGAACAATCCATAAAAGCCTATTCTGAATTGGATACTGAGCTGGCAAAAGATATCACTTCAAAAGATGACATCGTCGACAGGAATGTCTACGCAGGCTGGCAGGATCTGGTCCAGATGATGATCGACAACTCAACTGTTATTGAAAATGCAGTGGAAATGATGTTTGTTCTCAGGTATCTGGAACGCATTGCAGACCATACATGCAACATATGTGAAAGTATTGTATACATTGCAACCGCTAAAAGGGTCGATCTTAACTGATTGATCCTTTATTTTTTCATTGTCCATCCTATTTTTCAATTCGTAAAATTAATATGCTGAAGGTCTCTTCTATGACCCCTGAATAACGAAAAACAGAGGCTTTCAACGTGACCCAAGAACTTTTTGATCTAAATATAGGATACATCCATTTCAAAAATCCAGTCGCCATCGCTCCAATGGCGGGTATTACAGACAGCTCATTCGTAAACAGTTATGGCAAAAGTGCCGCACTTGTGGTAATGGGCGGATACAACCTTGATGAGAAAACCAATGCTGCAGCATGTGAGCTCATAGAAAGAGGAAGAAAAGAATTCGTATCACAGGAGCCTATCGAATATATCACAAAAGAGCTAAAAGCCGTTGATTTCGATGGGACAGTGGGAATAAACCTGCGCAGCAGTGAACTTAAACCCTTACTTGATGTGGCAAAAATCATCAGGGATGCTGGTGCATTAATGGAACTGGATGCACACTGCCGCCAATCTGAAATGAAAGAAGCAGGAGTTGGAGAGGCCCTAATGGAAGACCTCCCACGCCTTACAGACTGGATAAGGCAGATAAAAGAAACTGGTGTCGTGCTTTCTGTTAAAATCAGGGCTAATGTTGTTGATGACATACAACTTGCAAAAGCAATTGAAAGTGCAGGTGCCGATATTATCCATATCGATGCCATGAAAAAAGGTGCAAGTGCCGACCTTGATGCCATACGCCGTGTAAGGGATGCAACACGTATATTCCTGATAGGCAATAATTCGATACAGAGCTTTGATGATGCAAAGGAGATGTTTTCCAGAGGTGCAGATATGGTATCTGTGGGAAGACAGGCAATGGACTCCCCGGAAATTATAGATTCCCTTGTAGAGGCTGTTTCTGAATTTCAGGAAATTACTGGCTGGTATAATGCTCCAAAACATATTTGCAGAGGACAGGGCGATATGCGAGGACTAACGTTCTGTTGCCTCCCGGTAAAGCCCTGTGCTGTAAATAATAAGGCCAAACAACTGGGTTTCAGTCCCCGGGAATTTGCAAACCTGAAAATGGAATTTGTAAAAGGTACCCCCCTTGAATACGGTGACAGTACCTGCTTTGGCAGTCTTGCATGGTGTTGTAAAATCACAAAACCATGTTTCATGAGAGATGGTGTGCTGGATCTTATAGATCTCTCCCCACAAGAGTACATGAAACTCAAAAAACAAATGGCTGACTACATCCTCGACCACGCCAAAGAAAAATAAACGGTGGGGATATGAACGCCTGTTACAAAATACAGCCCTCCGAAGTTGCCCGAAGTGCCCAGCTTGCAATGATACTGGAGGTATCGGCATCACCCAAACCCGGAAATATCGACAGGACACATGATTATGTCGATACACGTTATGAGCATTTCCTCGCATCTGCAACAGGCGTTTATCCAGTATTTGAAAGGGCTGTTTCCGGAAAAGAAAAGATAGGGGAATTGCTTAAAGAAGCTGTGCTTGAAAGCAATAAATGGCAAAAGGGGGGAAACACACATTTCGGTGCGTTCCTACTCCTTCTTCCCCTGACAAAAGCTGCAGGTCAGCTGAGTCAGGAAAATGAAAAGTTTGATATGAACAAAATCGTTGAGAGAGCCCACTTGATAGTTAAACACACAGATGTAGAGGACTCGATTAATTTCTATCAGGCTTTTGGAAAAGCAAATGTCTGCGTACAGGATGTAGAGGATCTTGATCTCAACGATTCGGATTCCATCACAAACTTAAGGAAAAATCAAACCAGCCTTTTCGAATTGATGGAAATATCCGAAAACTACGACATGATAGCTAATGAGTGGACCAATGGTTTTGAACTGTGCTGCCGGTGCAGCGAACATATCACTGACCTTATGGAAGGAAAAGGGATTTGTACAGACATAAATTGCTCCATTGTTTACACTTTTCTCAAGTTATTGTCGAATAATCCCGATACATTCATACAGACTAAATTCAACCGGGAAACTGCAGTTGAGGTTTCAGAAAAGGCAACCTCTATTGCCACACAGATAGAAACATCAGGCTATGAAGCAACCCTTCCTTCAATAATTGAACTTGATGAAGAGTTACTCAAAAAGAAAATAAATCCCGGTTCAACTGCAGATATAATTATTGGGGGGCTTTTCCTTTCAATTATTGGAGGCATGCGGTTTTGATGGAAGTTTCAGAACTTGACAAATACGGTATATGCGATGGAATTTCCGAGATCATATTGACATCTGGCATTAAAAATCCCAACGCTGCTCCAATTGGCCTGATTCGTAAAGACAACAAAGTCTTCATAAGACTTTATAAAGGTTCTACAACATATGAAAATGTGAAACAGGATGAAATTTTTGCTGCCAATGTGACCTGTAACCCTCTACTTTTTGTAAAATCGACTTTTTCCAATCTCGAAAATGAGAATTTCAAATACTATCACCTGAATTCAACAAAAATACCACTGCTAAAAAATTCAGCCAGCAGTGTTATTTTCAGATGCGGCGAAATAAAACATACAGAACAGGCCATGACAGCAGAAATCATTCCAATGAATGCAATGGCCAATGATTATAGACCAAGGGCCATTAACCGGGGCCTTACAGCAGTTATTGAGGCAGCTGTTCACGCTACTCGTTATGAATTAACAAGAAATAGTGATTTTCTCGACTTGATTGATAGATGTCTGGAAACTACCTACAAATGCGGAGGACAAAGGGAAAAAGATGCCGCTGAAATCCTCTTAAATGAAATTGATGAAATTAAGAAACGTGTAGCCGGAGGCAAAGACACTGAATAATTTCATGGAAATTGCCATTGAACAGGCACGTCTGGGCATGAGAAACAATCTGGGAGGGCCTTTTGGAGCTGTAATTGTAAAAGATAAAACTGTAATCTCCAGAGCACATAACAGAGTGCTTGATTCTAATGATCCCACGGCTCATGCTGAAATAGTGGCAATCAGGATAGCCTCGTCAAAGCTGGGAACATTTGACCTGTCTGACTGCGAAATATATACTACCTCTTATCCATGCCCTATGTGTATGTCAGCTCTGTACTGGGCACGCATCAAAACGCTTTATTATGGGACAACAACAACCGAGGTAGAAAAAATCGGATTTGACGACGGAAAGATATACAGGGCCCTCTGTAATGATCATACTGATACAGGAATGAATATGGAAAATATGGACAGCAAAATATGCCAACAATTGCTGTCCGAATGGGAAGAAAAAGAAGACAAATATATGTACTGAAGATATTCACTCTTTCTCTTCAGCAGGATTGGCAGGTTTTATGTGATCTTTTGCCTGAGAGTTTTCAGGATCAAGTTCCAATAACTTTGCAAAAGCTTTATTGACCCTATCCTTGTCTCCAGTTTTCAGGTAAGTATTTGCAAGACCCTGCCATATTTTGGGAGATTCTGGCTCTATATCAATGGCACCATTAAAGGCTTCTATAGCCTCGTCGAACCGTTCCAGTTTGAACAAAGTATTACCTTTCCCATATAAAATGCCTGCAGCATCTTTTTTAAGTTTGGGCTTTGGATTTATGTTCAAAAATGAATATCGCGGAAATGCAAAATCCTTGACATCTGAATGTTGGGCCGCCATTTCATAACATTCAAGAGCTTGCGTAAATTCACCATTGTGATAAAGAAGAGTGGCTTTACAATACCAGGCATCTGCGAAAGCAGAATCCAGATCCAGACATTTAGAAAAGGATTCAATCGCTTTTTGGTGTTCTCCTATCGATTGCATTACAAATCCATGTCCAAACCATTTACCGGCATCTTGCGGATCATCTTCAAGAAAACTATCAATCACTTCAAGAGCCTCTTCATGCTTTCCCATTTTGTAAAGGACAAAACAACGGCTATAAAGAACATTCTGGGATTTTTTTCTCAAAGTGGCCAGGTCATCTTCCATATCATCTTCAAGCTCACTTAATTTATTTTCCAGTTCGCCCCATATAGCGGCCGCCTCATTGTATTTATCCAGCGCTTCTTCATAATTGCCCATTTCAAAAAGTACATATCCATTCCCATAGATTTCTTCACCACGTCTATAAAGAGCCGTGAATTGTTTCTTCCGGGATACTTTATCGTACCATTTTTTCAGAAAACTCATGGCAGTAGAATAAGCCTTCTCTGTATCATATATCTTTTGTAATATAGGCACATCAAATTTGTAGATGGCAAAAAAAGGACTTGAGCCGATAATTCATCAGGACACCGAAATATTAATTCTGGGATCCCTGCCAGGAGAAGAATCCCTCAGACAACAAAAATATTATGCCAATAAAGGAAATGATTTCTGGAAGCTCACAGGTAATGCTATCGGAGAGGAACTTGACAATAAGGAATATCCAGAAAAATTAAGGCTCCTAAAAGAACATAAAATAGGCCTGTGGGATGTTTTCAGGGAAGCAGAAAGAAAGGGAAGTGGTGATTCTGAAATCAGGTATGAGGTTATCAATGATTTTTCCCTGCTTGAAGTGATAGCACCGAACATACGTAAAATCCTTTTCAATGGAAAAACAAGAGCCGGGAAATATGAGTATTTGTTACAGGAAAAGGGATACGATACTGCAGTATTGCCTTCATCCAGTGGAGCCAACAGACAAAACAGAATTGAAAGAGAAAAAATATGGAAACAGCAATTGCAATGCTGATTCGATACAGTATATTATATAAGTGTTCAGATACCAATTTTAATAAGTAAGATCAATCAGTAGAAGTGATACCATCGCAACTCCCAATCATCCATCCCCGAAAAATGACAGTTCTTTTTCTGCAGGTATTGACACCCCAACAATGAAAAGTGTACTTGAAGATATTGTCAATGCAAGCCCTGCTATTGTTTTCGTATGGAAGGAAGAGGACAGGTGGCCTGTGGAGTTCGTCTCGAAAAATATTTCTCTTTTTGGCTATACTCCCGATGATTTTATTTCAGGCGCCTTAAGGTACAGTGACATTATCCATCCGGATGACCTTGAAATGGTAACTGAAGAGGTGGAAAAACATCTGGAAAGTGGAGATGAACAGTTCAACCTTACCTATCGTGTCCTCACCGGGAAAAAAGATGTACGCTGGGTAGAAGAACGTACCATAATCCACCATAATCCGGATAACACCTACTATGAAGGTATTATCATGGATATTACTTCCAGGAAAATGGAAGAAAAAAAGGTCATTGATGGTGCCCTGGAGATGAAAAAAGCCCTCGAGACAGTAATCAATTCAAGCCCTGTAATTGTTTTCCTGTGGAGAGCAGAAGACGATTGGCCTGTGGAATTTGTCTCGGAAAACATTACACAATTCGGATATGAAGTTGAAGAATTCACATCAGACAAACTGGTGTACGGTGATATCGTTCACCCTGATGATATAGAGAAAGTTCGCCAGGGTATGGCCCGGTGTGTTGCAGAGGGTAACCGGCAGTTCACCAAAGAATATCGTATCCTGACAAAAGATGGAAATGTACGCTGGGTGGATGAACGCACAAAAATCCAGCAAAATGATACAGGTGATGTGACATACCTTCAGGGTATAATTGTTGATATAACAGAAAGAAAGAATGTGGAAAACGCTCTCTATCTTGAAGAAAAACGTCATGAAGCTCTTTTAAAACTATATGCCATGTCTGATTCCTCAATTCAGAAAATAATGGATTATGCGCGTGAACAGGCAGTCTCACTAACTGAAAGCAAGATTGGCTTTCTGGCATTCCTGGATGAAACGGAAACAAACTACGCGGTTATTTCCTGGTCAAACGGCAAACAAAGTTCCGATAAGGCTCCGGCAGAGAGTTACAGTATCTGGGATGAAGCACTTTACCATCGCACCCCCATAATGAACAATGAATATTTAGCTGAGAAAGATACTGATCCTAAATTAATCCAGAGAAATCTGAGCGTCCCCATTTTTGAAGGCAGTAGAATTGCAGGTATTGTGGGTGTTGCCAATAAGGGGCAGGATTATACATCTACAGATGTGAGGCAGTTAAAATTACTCATGCAGGGAATGTGGAATATAATCCAGCAAAAACTGGCTGATGAAGAATTATACCAGTATATGGAAGATTTGAAAAGATCAAGTGAAATAAAATCAGTCCTTTCTGATGTCATTAAGAACAGCCCTGCAGTCGTATTTATATGGTGGGCCGAAGAAGACTGGCCTGTTGAATTCGTTTCCGAGAACGTAACACAGTTTGGCTACACTGTGAATGATTTCCTGTCGGGTAAGCTGGTCTATGCCGACATAGTACACCCATATGACCTGGAAAGGGTCCAGAAAGAACTCGCAAAAAGAATTGATGCGGGGCAGACTGATTTCAATCAGGAATACAGGATAATGACGAAATTTGGAGATGTCCGATGGATAGACGAAAGGACTTTTATCAAATATGATGAGGATGGAAAAGTAACGTATTTGCAAGGTATCATTGTAGACATCACAGAAAGAAAGCATTCCGATGATTTCATGCACCTGCAGTATGATCTTGATAGTGTTATCAGCTCTGCCACATCAAATAGCGAGATATTCAACAGGCTACTGGATCTTGCACTGAAAATCACACCCATTGATTCAGGAGCCCTGTACCTTGTTGACGATAAAACAGGAGACCTGAACCTGGTAGCTCATCACGGGCTGTCTGAGCAATTTGTGAATAGTACCTCCCACTATGAAAGGAATTCTGTACAGACACGCCTTGTTATGAGTGGACAGGCGGTGTATAAACATCATTCCGAACTCAGCGCAATCACCACCGGCAAGAACCTCCGGTATGAAGGGTTGCATGGAACTGCAATAATTCCGATTCGATACCACAACGAGATAATAGCTGCTCTCTACCTATCCTCACATTCTGAATATGAAATCCCCGATAAATCCAGACATGATCTCGAAACGATAGCAAAACAAATCGGGGAAGTCCTATCAAATATGCACAAAGAAGCATCCGCCCAAAAGGAGATCAGTGATTTGCAGATATTGATTGACAATGTAAAAGAAGGGATCACTGTAACCGATAAAAAGGGAGCGTTGCTTTATACAAATAAGATACTTGAGAAGTGGATACGATACTCTGCAGATGAACTTAAAAAGATGGACATTACAGATATATATCCGCTGAGATACAGGCATGTCCTGGATTCCGTAAACAAGCCAATAAACCAAAACCGGCCTTATAGTGAAGATATCAGGTTACACTCCAGCACAGGAAGAGAAATTCCCTGCAGAGTAACTTTTAAGAATATAAAGTGGAACGAAAAGGATTGCATACTAGGAATCTACGAACATATCAATACATAAGCAACCTCCATTCATAATACATAAAGTCCGAAGATATTTATATATTAGAAGGACTATCGTAGTTAAATTCAACAGGGATGACTGCGGAGTGAATTCATGAGTCCTAGAAAAAAAGATGAAAAAAAATATACAAAATATGTAGGTATATTCCTTGCAGTAATAATGGTCGGATCAATCGGTATGTTCTTTTTCAGCGGCGGGTCAACCAACAACAATAATGAACAGACATCTGAAAATGTTCAGGTATCTGGTTTTGAGAGTGTGCCGGGTCAACATATAGGGATAACATTAAACTCCATCCAGGATGGTCTGCAGGTAACTCCAGATAATGTTACTACAGCCAGATACATGAACATCGCCTACCTGAAAGGTACGCCACTACAATATCTTACAGGTAATACATCCGTTTACAATAATTTCTACGGATCAAATGTAACCAAACTATATTCAGCAGGATATGATAATTCTTCATGGATAGAAATGCATGAGATCGACCCAAAGGTTGTGGCATTCCAGTATTATACTGCTCCTGAAACATATAAGGGGTACCAGCCCCTTTCCAGAGGACAGGGTATCTACAACGTCATAGGAACTCCCATGATCCTGGGAGAACAACAAAGTGTTGAAGCCACAATAGATGTAATTGAAGGAGATGCAGAATCCGCCCAGAAATTCAATGAGATTCTACAATTCGCAAGTACAGATGCCCCTATACAGCAAGTTGTCGATCTGGAAAATGAATTCGCAGACCAGTATTATGTTGAATGGGATATTGAAGATGATAGCAGTTTCAGAAGAACTGCCCTGTATGCAGATCCCACTGAAAACACAATGAACAACCTTACAACCAGGGCATCCAACACAAGCCAGAGAGGCCTAAACTACAACATTACAGAATATGGGAATATTATTAAGGTGGATATCAATGCCAATGCATCTAATTTCTATGCAATGGCTATGGAACCCATCCAGTAATTTTTCCTTTTACTTTTTTAAATCGATACCAGAAGTTTTATAATCGATAGGCATATTCAAGAAGTGCTATCGAGTTGTCGCAAGTTATATATGTACCAGTGGCGATTCATACCAAATACTCCAACGAATGTAAACAGTATGGTAGAATTGACCTTTGTTTGCATCTATACAATGAATAATGACAAACCGCGGTGAAAACCGTGATTTCGAAGGAGATAGAAATTATGGCAAAATTTGATGTTCCAGATGAACTAATAGATAAAGCTCTTGAAGCAGTAGAAGTTGCCAGAGATACTGGCAAGGTAAAAAAAGGAGCTAACGAAGCTACAAAGGCTGTAGAAAGAGGTATTGCAAAACTGACAGTCATTGCAGACGATGTCGAACCTGCAGAAGTAGTAGCTCACATTGGTCCCCTTTGTGAAGAAAAGAATGCACCTTACATCTACGTGAAACAGCAGAAAGAACTTGGGGCTGCCTGCGGAATAGGCGTTGGCTGTGCTGCAGTGGTAATTACAGATGCAGGTAAGGGCGCAGAGACCATCGAGGACCTGGCCGAAAAAGTCAGTGCCCTCAAATAAACTTACCCATAAAAAAGGAGTAATTCTCCATGGCAGATGAAAACTTAGGATATGCCGCGGAGGTCATAGATGTCATCGGCAACACCGGTATGCATGGCGAAGCAAGCCAGATCCAGTGCAGAGTACTGGATGGCCGGGACAAGGGCAGGATCATCACCCGTAACTGCATGGGCCCTGTTCGTATCGGCGATGTGCTGATGCTGATGGAGACTTCCAGAGAGGCAAAGAAACTTACAACAAGGTGATGCGCAATGGAAACCAAGAAATGCTCTTTCTGCGGAACTAAACTGGAACCTGGAACTGGTATCCTTTTTGCAAAGAAGGACGGTTCTACCTATAATTTCTGCTCCTCTAAATGCAGGAATAATTACAAGATGGGTAGACTTCCAAGGCGTACTATCTGGACCGAAACGGGCAGAACCTACATGAAAAAAGCCTGATGAGGAATTAATCAATGGAACGCACATATGTTATGATCAAACCAGACGGAGTCCAGAGGGGACTTATCGGAGAGATCATAGGAAGAATCGAAAGGAGAGGCCTCAAGATAAGTGCCATGCGCATGAATGTTATCGATGAGAATGACGCAAAGGAACATTACAGTGAACACTGCGAAAAGCCATTTTTCGGTTCACTTATATCCTATGTGATTTCCGCTCCTTCAGTTTCAATGATTGTTGAAGGCAAGGATGCAATAAAATCCATGAGGACAATAAATGGTGCCACCAATCCATCCGAAGCAATGCCTGGTACAATAAGGGGCGATTTTGCTCTTGAAACCGGTAGAAATGTGGTACATGCATCCGATTCAGTAGAATCAGCTGAAAGAGAAATCAGCATCCATTTCAAGGATGATGAGACAAACGAATATTCCCGTATAGACGAAGAATGGCTCTATGAGTGAGTACCCTTTTGCTCACTCCCCTGTTTCTTAAGGAAGGGATGCATATTACCGATAACGAAAATCTCAGGACACCCATTGTATGCGTTATGGGACATGTGGATCACGGTAAAACCACACTGTTAGACAGGATACGCGGTAGTTCTGTGGCTGCAGGAGAAGCCGGTGCGATCACCCAGCATATCGGTGCAACGGAAGTAATGATCGATTCCATAATAGAACGTAGTGGTGCTTCCGGGATGAAGAACAATTTCATCGTACCCGGCCTTTTATTCATAGATACACCGGGACACCATGCATTCACATCCCTGCGTAGCAGAGGAGGAGCACTTGCTGATCTGGCAGTCGTAATTGTAGACATTAATGAGGGCTTCATGCCCCAGACAAAAGAAAGTCTGCAAATACTCAAGCGGTTCAAAACTCCTTTTGTGGTTGTTGCAAATAAGATCGACAGGATACATGGCTGGCAACCACATGAAAGTGCGAGTTTTCTGGAAACTTACAACAAACAAAGTGAACGTGTAAGAACTGATCTTGATAACAAGTTCTATGAAATTGTCGGGGAACTATATAACAGTGGTTTTAATTCCGAACGCTATGACCGTGTTTCTGACTTCCAGAGAAATATAGGAATAATACCAATAAGCGCGGTTACCGGCGAAGGTATACCTGACCTGCTTATGGTATTACTCGGACTGGCCCAGAAATTCCTCGAATCTAATCTTCATTATAACGCAAGTGGACCTGGCGAAGGAACAATACTTGAAGTAAAGGAAGAAAAGGGATTGGGAACCACCATCGATATTATTCTCTATGATGGAACCCTCAAAAAAGGGGACACTATTGTAGTCGGAAGTCTTGGGGAACCTATTCAGACCAAAGTGAGGGCTTTGCTAAAACCCAATCCAATGGGAGAAATATCTGCCGAGGAAAAGTTCCAGAATGTGGAATCAGTTACGGCTGCTATTGGTGTAAAGATATCTGCGCCAAATCTTGATGATGCCCTGTCAGGAGCCACTGTAAGAGCGGCTAACCCGGAAAACATTGAAACTATTGTCAAAGAAGTTCAAGAGGAACTTGACGAGGTACAGATTAGTACGGGCACCACAGGTGTGACTCTTAAAGCAGATACAATCGGATCACTGGAAGCGCTTGTTAATGAACTCCAGAAAGAGGATATACCCATCAGAAAAGCCGAAGTAGGAGACATATCCCAGAGGGATATTATCGAGGTTTCGGCTATCGAAGATCCTTTTAATGCGGTTCTTATTGGCTTTAATGTAAAGATGTTACCTGATGCAAAAGAAAAAGCAAAGGGTGCCGATCTTAAAATATTCCAGAATGATGTTATTTACAGGCTTATTGATGATTACAAAGACTGGGTCAAAGAAAAGAAGGAGAAATCCGAAAAAACAATATCCCAGCTCATAGTCAAGCCTGCAAGATTCCTGCTTCTTCCAGAATGTACGTTCAGACAAAGCAAACCTGCTGTTGTTGGTGTAAGAATCACAGGTGGAAAGGTCAAAACTAACATCGGTGTTACAGATAACAGTGGCAGAGTTGTAGGCACAATCAAAGGGCTCCAATTAGAGGGAGAAAACATCAAGGAAGCCAGTGCAGGGATGGAAGTTGCAATGGCGATTGATGGACCTACAATAGGTCGCCAGATCAAAGAAGGTGATGTACTTTATTCAAATATTCCCGAAAAGCATGCAAAGGTGCTTGAAACGGAGATACTTGACTCACTTTCGGCAGATGAAATGGAAACCCTCGATGCTTTCCTTGAAATCAAACGCAGGGATAATCCGTTCTGGGCCAAGTAATAATATTAATTCATGTTGGAGGTAAATAATGGTAGATTTCAAAATTGTCGTATCAGATCCAAAAGCCAAAGCATATCAGTTCGATGTGAGTGGTGCCGAGGCAAATAAGTTTATAGGAAAAGCAATAGGCGAAACTGTAGAAGGAACAGTAGTCGGTCTTCCCGGTTACACCATCCAGGTTACTGGAGGAAGTGACAGAAGTGGTTTTGTCATGCGCAAGAATGTACCCGGTCCCAAAAGGCAGAGGTTACTCGTAGCCGAAGGTGTCGGATATAAGCCAAAAGACAAGGGAATGCGTCGCCGTAAATTCCTGAGAGGAAGAGAAATAGCTCCGGATATTGTCCAGATCAACACGAAAGTTGTTGGATACGGAGACAAAACCATCGAAGAAATTCTCGGTGGCGGAGAAGAGGGAGAAACTTCCGAAGAGTAATCTCCCGCCCTTTTTTATTTCAATTGATATTTCATCCCTGAATATTCCTTGTAGGCTACACATTATTATATCTTCAATTACATTATAATACAATAGTTATTTATAAAAATTAATTATATTGTATATATAGAGAATTGGGGATAGATGTGGCATGGATATCCGGAATTCAAACACAAAACAGCTCTTCTCTTATGAGAAGAAGGCCAGCAGACTTGAATTATTTTTCAGGATCATTTATTCCATTCTTATAGGAATTGTACTCTATATATACGGGATATTTACCGGAATCTGTCTTGTCCTTCAATGGTTTGTAATCCTTATTGCAGGAAGGAGAATCGAGAGACTAAACCGTATCATAAAGGGCTACCTTGAGTACTGCACTCATGTCATAGGATATCTTTTCCTCACAACTGATATAAGGCCGTCTATAAAGCCACCCTCAATAGCAATATTTGAAAAGAAGCTGTACTATGATAGGGATACAGTAGAGATAATAAAAAAAGATAGCTGATAATTAAAATGATGCTCACTCAAAAGTATAAATAGACATAATCCAATTGACATATATAAAATATATAAAAGAAATCAATTTGCAGACAGAATTTGTACCAATTAAAAGCAAAGCAGGAAGAATAGATATGAGGCGCTCACTTATTGACATTACATGTTTTTCCGAAAAACGTAAGCGCCTTCTTCTCCTGCTTATGGAAGGCAAAAAAGATATTGATGAAATAAAAGAGGTTCTTGATGAAACTTCGCCTTCAATTCTTCCCCAGATAAAAATATTGAAAGAAAACGGCCTCATAGTTCAGGAAAATGGTACGTATTCATTAACCAGAATTGGCATGTTGCTGGTGCACATGCTTCAGGAGGTGTTTCAAACATTTGATGTACTTGAAGACCATTTCGATTATTTTAATGAACATGATTTAACCCCTATTCCAAAAGAATTATTGAACAATATCGGAGAATTAAATAATAGTGAATATATAGTACCTTCACTTACTGATGCATTCGATCCTTTCACAAAAATAAAACCACTTACAAAAGCATCTATCTGGATTAAAGCTTTTATTGCAGTCTATCATCCTGAATATCCTCCGCTTGCCTCTGAAATGGTCTCAAAAGGAGCAAACTTATCGTTGATAATGACAGAACCGATGTTTGAAAAAATGAAAAATGATTATCCTGAAGCAACCCGGATACTCAAAAATTCAGACAATTCCCGGATATTGATCTACAAAGGAGAAGTTATGCCCTCCTTAATCATTGCTTCTGATCAATATTTCCTTTTATCCCTTATGTTGAAAACCTGCCGTTATGACAACAGCTACCTTATGGGTACAAAAAAAGAAGCCATCGAATGGGCAACCAAGCTGTATGAATGGTATGAAAAAAAATCAGAGTTAGTCCCAAAAAAGGACTAACATAATTTCAGAGCAACTTCTTTCCAGCTTCAGGGCCACCTTTACACTCAAAGACATCGGTAATTTTCATGACAATCAGGGCTTTGGCAGGATATTTCTCTCCTTTTTCCTTTGCCATGGCATATGCAGCATCGTAATCATCACCTTCAGTCTTAATTTCCACATCACCTTTTATCTGGAAACAGCCCTTTGAGCCTTCACCCCACACATAAAGTGATGCTTTAGGATTTTCTTCAAGGTTATTGCGGGTTTTCAAAAAATAATTATCCACAATCCAGATAGTTGCATCATCCACAAGTTTACACATACCAATTGGAATTACATTTGGTATACCGTCTTTAGAGGCGGTAGCAAGAGGAAGCGGCCTGACATTGGCAATTGATTCTTTCATATCTTCTGTGAGTTTTACCATATTTAGATCTCCTTGATAGATAATAAAATAGTAAGGTAGAGGTATATTACATTTATGATTTTTTAATTTCTGACTTCAGGTAACCGATATCATATCCAGGAAATAATGATGCAACCGTAGATCAGGCGTCAGTTCGGGATGGAAAGCCAGAGCAAGTACATTGTTTTGTCTTGCTGCTACAATTCTCCCATTAATTGTTGACAATACATCAACTTCCGGACCTGCATCCATGATTGCAGGGGCCCGGATAAAAATTGCTGTATAGGGAGAATCCAGGAATGGAAGATCCAGATCAACCTCAAAGGACTCCCGCTGCCTTCCGAAAGCATTCCGGTTCACTTTTACATCCATCAGACCGAGAAGATGCTGATGGGTCTTATGCACCTGTTCGTCCCCGCGGGTTGCAACAAGGATCAAGCCGGCGCAGGTGCCAAGTACAGGAATACCGTTCTTTGCAGCATTCTGAATTTCACCTGCAATTCCTTCTCTCTCAATCAGACGGCCCAATGTTGTACTTTCCCCTCCGGGTAGTATGACGGCGTCACACCGGGGCACAATGCCTTCATGACGGATTTCCAGCACTTCCCCTTCAATGCCCCTTTCGCAAAGGGCACGTTCTACGGCATCAACATGTTCGGAAACATCACCTTGTATGGCGATTATACCGATACGCATCAATTTCACCGTTGATAATTTACCAGCCACGGGTCTGCAGAGCTTCTTCAGGGAGTATAGTGTCAGCACTCATACCCTTCATTCCTGAACCGATTCCCCTGGAAATTTCTGCCAGTTTTTCGGGGTTATCATAATTATTAACTGCTTCCACAACTGCTTTAGCCATCATTTCAGGATTTTCAGCCTTGAAAATTCCAGAGCCTACGAATACACCATCTGCACCCAGCCTCATCATTAGGGCAGCATCTGCTGGAGTGGCAACACCACCTGCTGCAAAGTTTACCACAGGCAAACGCTGTAAGTCTGCAGACTCAAGAACAAGTTCTATGGGTGCTTCGATATCACGGGCAACCTTGATGAGTTCTTCTTTGTCCTTGCCGGCAAGTTCACGTACTTCCCCCATGATCTTTTTCATGTGGCGCACAGCCTCACGGACATCCCCGGTACCTGCTTCACCTTTGGTACGTATCATTGCCGCACCTTCATTGATACGTCTCAGGGCTTCACCAAGGTCTCTTGCACCACATACAAAAGGAACAGTAAAACCGGTTTTATCAATATGGTACATTTCGTCTGCAGGAGTCAGGACTTCAGACTCATCTACCATATCAGCTCCCAGGGATTCAAGGATTTCAGCTTCTACAAAATGGCCGATCCTGGCCTTTGCCATTACAGGAATTGTTACAGTATCAATAATCTGCGCAACTATTTCCGGGTCTGCCATTCTGGCCACTCCACCGGCCTTACGGATATCAGCCGGAACTGCCTGCAGGGCCATTACAGCCACAGCCCCTGCTTCTTCGGCGATTCTAGCCTGCTCAGGGTTGGTTACATCCATAATAACCCCGCCTTTCTGCATTCTGGCAAAACCTCTTTTAATGAGTTCAGTACCGTGCCTTAAGTTTTCAAGTTCCATCTCATAAGCCTTCTTTTTTTTAATCGGATATAGGGTCAATAGTAAGTATATTTACATAAAAAGATTTGGTCGCAGCATCTCTGCGGAATTATATTGAAATGTCTCACGTGCCCTATATTCTTTTTGGGTAATCCAACAGCTTGCATGAAACTCGTTGATTGCCAGAAATAAGACAACATCCGGCGCTTTCTTTATTGAATAAAAAAGGAACAGGCGAGTGGGGCCCATATATTAACAATGTTAACCATTCCAATAAAAACATATTTATGAAATATGTTAACATGTGTCAATATAGCATATGTAGAGGTGCCCTCATGCTTGGAATAGAAGACCCCCAAATATGGATAGCATATATCCTGTGTATAGCAGGTGCGATAAGCTGTATGATATATGGTATAATGAAATGGAATGACGGCGAGGAAACGGAGGTCTGCTCATGATAAGCACCCCCGTCCTTGGTGTAATTATCCTGATCTATCTTATGATAATTTTTTATCTGGGAATGCTTGGATACAAAAAGACAAAAGAAATTGACGATTATATGGTCGCCGGCAGGCACATCAATCCATATATACTTGCCCTTTCCTATGGCGCCACATTTATCAGTACATCGGCAATCATTGGTTTTGGCGGGGCTGCCGGTGCACTGGGAATGGGATTGCTCTGGCTTGCGGTAATGAACATCATTGTCGGGATACTCATAGCGTTTGTGTTTTTCGGATCCAGAACACGCCGCATGGGATTAAGGCTTAAAGCAGTTACATTTCCTGAATTACTGGGACGCAGATTCCAGTCACGTTTCATACAGGGTTTCTCGGGCGGCCTCATAGGAGTATTTATGCCCCTTTATGCAGGTATCGTGCTGATTGGCGGAGCCCGTTTTGTCGAAACCACCCTGGGGATAAACTATGATGTGGCAGTCCTTTTACTTACGGTAATTGTTGCAGCATACGTTATCACCGGGGGATTGATAGCAGTTATGTACACAGACGCCCTTCAGGGAGCATTCATGTTTATAGGAATGCTGGTCCTGCTTGCACTTACTTACGTCAAACTGGGAGGAATCGCTGAAGCACATCAAGCACTCACAGCAATGACACCCCTTGTTCCTGATTCACTTGCAGCAGGGGGACATCTGGGATGGACGGCAATGCCCGCCTTCGGGTCGCCTATCTGGTGGACACTGGTATCTACCCTGATACTTGGAGTTGGTGTCGGTGTACTTGCTCAACCTCAACTGGCTGTCAGGTTCATGACTGTGGAAAATGACAGGGCATTGAACAGGGCAGTCCTTGTAGGCGGCCCATTCATTTTAATGATGACGGGAGTTGCCTTTACAGTAGGTTCTCTTTCAAATGCTTTTTTTTACAAAACAGAAGGGTTGATATCCGTAGCTGTAACGGGAGGAAATACCGACCTGATAATTCCACAATATATCAACAATGCAATGCCTGAAACTTTTGTTATCCTATTCATGTTAACCTTACTGGCAGCCGCCATGTCAACATTAAGTTCCCAATACCATACAATGGGAACATCAATCGGACATGATTTCTATCGCCAGTTTGTTAAGAGAGGAGAAGTTGGCAAAACAGTCAATATTACAAGGTTGGGAATTGCAACAACCATTCTGATAAGTGTTATATTGGCTTACATCCTGCCTATAAGTATAATAGCCCGTGCCACAGCAATCTTTTTTGGATTATGTGCAGCGGCCTTTTTACCGATGTATGCAGGAGCTTTATTCTGGCCACGTATGACAAGGGAGGGAGCAATTGCAAGCCTGTTAGTTGGAACATTTGCAAGCTTGTTCTGGCTGGGCTTTGTTCATGCAAAAGAAGCAGTCCCGCTGGGAATCTGCAAATTCATATTCGGAACGGATACTCTCCTGACCGGAACCTGGACAGTTGTGGACCCGATTCTCGTTGCAACCCCCCTTGCAGCAGTCGTAGCCGTTGCAGTAAGTTATATGACAAAACCGACATCTACAGAACATCTGAAAAAATGCTACGGGAAATAAGTGTAACCTTAAAGGCTACACTTACTCCTCTTTTTTAATTCTGGCCAAACTGACCACTTTATCTTTCTCCCTGATATTCATAATTTTTACACCCTTAGTATTACGTCCCTGCACTCTAATATCTGTCACAGGGATACGTATCACAATGCCGGCAGAGCTTGTCAGGATGATCTCGTTATCATCTTCCACTGTTTTTACAGTGACCACGGGACCATTGCGCATATCAGTGAAAATGGTTATCACTCCCTGCCCTCCACGACGAAGGGTACGGTACTCATCAAATGGCGTGCGTTTACCAAAACCATTCTCTGTAACGGTCAGCAGGGTAGCATCAGAATCTACAACATCTAGGCTTACAATAACATCCTCACCTGTCAGTTTCATACCCTTCACACCACGTGCCGTCCTGCCCATCACACGCACATCTTCTTCAGAGATACGGAGGGCTTTGCCATGCCTTGAAGCCAGCATTATATCCTGGTTTCCGTCGGTCTGGAGGACATTTACAAGTTCATCCCCCTCTTTCAGGGAAATCGCAATAATACCGGCTTTGCGAGGATTACTGAAATCCGAAAGACTGCAACGTTTTACGGTCCCATCACGGGTACCCATGAAAAGGTAGCGATCCTTCTCAAAATCATGTACCGGAATCATAGCATTTACTGATTCACCTTCAGCAAGTTCAAGCAGGTTAACAATAGCCTTGCCTCTGGACTGGCGGCTTCCCCTGGGAATATCATAGACCTTTTGCCAGTAAACCTTACCGCGATTTGTGAAAAAGAGGATGTAATCATGGGTAGAAGCCACAAAGATGCTTCCCACAGTATCATCTTCCTTTGTTTCCATACCTCTCACACCACGACCGCCCCGATGCTGCATATTATATGTCTGGAGAGGAATATTCTTTATATAACCACTCTGGGTTGAGGTTACAACCACTTCTTCCTCGGGTATCAGGTCTTCATCCGCAAGTTCTTCACGGCTACCCTGAATAAGGGTTCTGCGCTCATCACCATATTTATTTTTCAACTCCAGAACTTCATCCTTAATAATCGCATATTTACGCTCATCATTTGCAAGAATATCCTTAAGATCGGCAATCGTATCGATCAGACCATTATACTCTTCATCGATCTTTTGCCTCTCCAATCCAGTCAGACGCTGCAGCCTCATATCCAGAATAGCTTTGGCCTGAATTTCATCCAGATCGAAATTACTTATAAGCCCTTCTCTTGCTTCCTCTGTGGTAGAAGAGCCGCGTATCAATTTGATAACTTCATCGATATTATCCAGGGCTATTTTAAGCCCCTGGAGAATATGTGCCCTTTCCTCAGCCTTTCTTAGATCAAAAGCTGTACGTCGACTGATAACATCTATACGATGTTTGAGATATATCTGGATCAGTTCCCTGAGATTAAGCACGCGAGGTACACCGTCAACCAGAGCCAGGTTAATGATACCAAATGTTGTTTCAAGCTGGGTCTGTTTGTAGAGCTGATTGAGCAGGACTTTGGGATTGGCTGCCTTCTTAAGCTCAATAACCACCCGCATACCTTCCCTGCCGGATTCATCCCTTAAATCTGAAATACCCTCAATTTTTTTATCCCTTACAAGATTGGCGATGGATTCCACAAGACGTGCCTTGTTCACCTGATAAGGAAGTTCGTATACCACAATGCGGTATTTATCATTCTTCATCTCCTCTATCTCGGTCACGGCACGCAGATGGATAGGGGAGCGTCCTGTCTCATAAGCAGTCTTGATCCCACTGGTACCCATTATGATACCACCAGTAGGGAAATCCGGTCCTTTCACGATCTTTCGAAGTTCTGAAAGTTCAGTATCAGGGTCATCAATCAATTTGACAGTAGCATCCACGACCTCCCTGAGATTATGGGGAGCCATGTTGGTCGCCATTCCCACAGCAATACCTGTGGAGCCGTTCAAGAGAAGGTTGGGCAACTTTGAAGGCAGGACTTCAGGTTCCTCCAGGGAACCATCATAGTTAGGTTTGAAATCTACAGTTCCCTTCTTGATATCCTCAAGCATTTCAGTGGTTATCTTATCCATGCGGACTTCTGTGTAACGCATTGCTGCAGCAGAATCACCATCAACAGACCCAAAGTTACCCTGCCCGTCTATTAATGGATAACGCAGGGAAAAGTCCTGGACCATACGCACCAGACTGTCATAAACAGCAGTATCACCGTGCGGATGGAACTTACCCAATACATCACCCACTACACGGGCGGATTTCTTGTACGCCTTATCATGGGTTATACCGGCTTCATTCATCGAATGAAGAATACGACGATGAACCGGCTTCAAACCATCACGGGCATCAGGTAGGGCCCTCCCCACAATAACACTCATCGAGTAATCAATATAAGAACGTCTCATTTCATCCTGGATAAGCACCGGAACTACACGTCCGCCTTCCCCGTCATGCTGCTCGATTTTTTTATCAAGAGGATTAATATCATTATCTTCTGCCATTTTATACCACCTCATACATCCAGGTTGATAACATCCTTTGCATGCTCCTGTATGAATTTACGTCTGGGAGCAACTTCATCTCCCATCAGAACTGAGAACATCTCATCGGCCGCGACCGCATCCTCCATTGTTACCTGCAAAATAGTGCGTGTCTGAGGATTCATGGTTGTCTCCCACAGTTGATCGGGATTCATTTCACCAAGACCCTTGTAGCGCTGTATACTTACACCCTTTTCGCCAATCTCTTCAATTATTTTGTCCTTTTCCCTCTCGGTATAGGCAAATCTTTGATTTTTACCTTTCTTGATACTGTAGAGAGGGGGTTGTGCGATGTATACATAGCCAGCATCTATCAAAGGGGTCATGTAGCGGAAAAAGAAAGTCAGCATAAGGGTGCGTATATGTGCGCCATCCACATCGGCATCAGTCATGATGACTACCTTGTGATAACGAGCCTTTGAGAGGTCATACTCATCCCCTATACCGGTGCCCATTGCAGTGATCAGGGAAAGGATCTCATTATTCTTCAATATCCGGGACAAACGGGATTTTTCTACATTCAATATTTTACCCCTAAACGGAAGAATTGCCTGGAAACGTCTCTCACGACCCATCTTTGCCGAACCACCTGCAGAATCACCTTCCACAAGGTAAATTTCAGATACAGAGGGGTCTTTTTCAGAACAGTCTGCAAGTTTGCCGGGAAGAGTGCTGACTTCCAGGGCACTTTTACGCCGCGTTAATTCCCTTGCCTTTTTGGCCGCTTCCCTGGCCCTGCGTGCATCCATTGCTTTTTGCAGGATAGCAGAAGCAATCTTGGGGTTTTCTTCCATGAATTCCGATAGACCCTCAGAAACCATGGATTCCACAATACCCTTAAGTTCACTGTTTCCAAGTTTTGTCTTTGTCTGCCCTTCAAATTGAGGGTCCATCAATTTAACACTGATAATTCCTGCCAGACCTTCCCGGATATCATCACCGCTGAGTTTGATATCCCCTTTGGCAAGGTTGTTGCGTTTGGCATAATCATTGGCAACCCTGGTCAGGGCTGACTTGAAACCCGCCAGATGAGTACCACCTTCATGGGTATTGATATTATTTGCAAAAGAATAAACATATTCACCATAACTGTCTGTATACTGCATGGCGATTTCAACACGGGTATCTTCCTTTTCCCTCTCAAAATATATAGGTTGTTCATGCAATACATTGCGGCTCTTGTTCAAATATTCAACAAAAGAGACAATACCGCCATCATACTCAAAAACTTCCTGCAGGGGCTCATCTGATCTCTTATCAGTTATGACAATCTTAATTCCACGATTTAAAAATGCAAGTTCCCTTAACCTTGTAGCCAGGGTTTCGAAATTAAAATCTACTGTTTCAAAAATGTCGGTATCCGGTTTGAAGGTCATCGATGTACCGGTACTTTCAGTATCCCCTTTCTCGATAACATCATCAAGAGGTTTTCCTCTTACGTAACGCTGATAGAAAATTTTGCCATTCCTGTGAACTTCAACATCGTTCCATTCAGAAAGAGCGTTCACAACAGAGACACCTACTCCATGAAGACCACCTGATACCTTGTAGGAACTCTTATCGAATTTACCCCCTGCATGCAGAATGGTCATTACAACTTCAAGTGCCGATTTTTTGTATTTGGAATGTATATCTGTAGGGATTCCCCTGCCGTCATCCCTGACCGTAACCGATCCATCCCTGTTTATAGAAACGTCAATTGAGGTACAATAGCCTGCAAGGGCCTCATCTATACTGTTATCCACTACTTCATAAACAAGATGGTGTAAACCCCGGCCATCAATGCTTCCGATATACATGCTCGGTCGCTTGCGCACGGCTTCCAGTCCTTCCAACACCTGAATATGGGTCGCATCATAGACATCTCTGTCACTCATCGCGTTCTGTCTCCATGAATCCATTTAAATAATAAATGCAAAAAATAAACAAAAAGAGAACACAAAAACTGTAGCTAGCGTCTCCTATTGAGTTTTGCTCCCCCTATGTGTTCATTTATTAAATAGTTAAGTATAATCTGTGACGGGACCCTTTAACTAATGGTTAGATATATTTACAGGAATGTTTTTTAAGAGGAAAACCGATAATGACCAGAAATCATATTCACAATATCAATAAAATCAAGGTGAGCAAATGTCATTGGCAAATTTAAGGACGCATTATACTACACAAATCGATCCCGGTAAAATCGGAGACGACAAGGTTGCTCTTGCAGGTTGGGTACATGAGGTACGTGATCTTGGAGGAATCTGTTTTGTTGTATTAAGGGACAGACAGGGAAGAGCCCAGGTTACTCTTGTGAAGAAGAAAATTGACAGGGAACTGTTTAATTTCGCCAGAAAACTTATCCGGGAATCAGTAATCTCTGTCAGGGGCAGTATTAAGCCCGAAGAAAAAGCCCCTAATGGTTATGAATTAATACCTGATGAGATAGAACTGCTCAATGAAGCAGAATCTCCCCTGCCTCTGGACACCACAGGGAAAGTGGATGCTGAACTCGACACAAGACTGGATTCACGTTTCATAGATTTGAGAAGAAGCAGAACTAATGCCATATTCAGAATAAGACATGAGGTTCTGCATGCTGTCAGGAATTATCTTGCAAATGATGGATTCCTGGAAACTTCAAGTCCAAAGGTAGTGGCCACAGCAACCGAAGGAGGTACTGCCCTTTTCCCGATTACTTATTTTGACAGGGAGGCCTTCCTCAACCAGAGTCCCCAGCTTTTCAAGCAGATCCTGATGTCCGGTGGAATGGACAGGGTATTTGAGATCGGACCGATCTTCCGTGCAGAGGAACACGACACCCGTCGCCACCTGAACGAAGCTACATCTATTGATATAGAGGCGAGTTTTGTCGACCACTTCGATGTAATGGAAATCCTCGAAAACATGGTGGAATATGTTTACACCCGGGTAATAGAGAACGTACCCGATGCTCTTGAAGTACTGGGAATTGAACTCAAGGTCCCGAAAACCCCATTCCTCAAACTGACATATCAGGAAGCGATAGAGATTGTCAATTCCCATGGTGAAGAGGAATTGAAATGGGGAGACGATCTTTCCACCCTTTCCGAACATACGATAGGGGAACATGTATTTCAGGAAACCGGGGAAGAACACTATTTCATCATAGACTGGCCAACCGAAATTAAACCATTCTACGCCATGCCCTACGAGGAAAAACCTGAATTCTCCAAGTCTTTTGACATGATGCACAGGACCATGGAACTCTCCTCCGGTGCACAGCGCATACACATTCCGGAAATGCTCAAAAACAGGATAGCAGATCAGGGACTTGACCCTGAAGGCTTTGATTTCTATCTCCGCGCTTTCAGTTACGGGATGCCCCCACACTCCGGCTGGGGCCTGGGTTGTGAAAGATTTGTGATGACCATGCTTGGCGTGGAGAACATACGCGATGTCGTGTTGTTCCCAAGGGACCGCAGGCGTCTTTCCCCATAAGAAGGCAGGATTATGACAGATCGAAACGCAAAAAGTCATCATCCGGGCAAGGAAGCCGCCGGCAGGGCCGCAGCAGAACTTGTGAAGGACGGGACTATCGTGGGGTTGGGTACCGGCTCCACAACTGCCTATGCAATCAAAGCCCTGGGAGAAAATGTCAAAAAGGGACTGGACATCAGGGCAGTTGTCACATCATACCAGTCGGAAATGCTGGCGATACAGGCAGGCATACCCCTGACAAGCCTGGCCGAGAATCCCGTGCTTGATATTGCAATTGACGGTGCAGATGAAGTCGATGCAAATCTCAATGTGGTAAAGGGAGGCGGAGGTGCTCACTTTCGGGAAAAAGTAGTATCCCTTTCTGCCAACAAATTCATTGTAGTTGTGGATGACTCAAAGATAAGTGAAACAATATCAATGGCTATTCCATTGGAAGTCCTGCCATGTGCCCGTGAACTTGTACAGCAACAGGTTGCTCAAATGGGCGGAGAAGCCAGTATACGCCCGGCATCCAGAAAAGATGGGCCTGTTATATCTGATAATGGTAATTTCATTATGGATGCTGCTTTCGGAGAGATCCCAAATCCACAGGAATTTGCAGATAAACTGTCAAATGTTGTCGGAATCGTAGAACACGGAATATTTACCAATACCGATAAAGTGTATATCGGTTACAAAGACGGAAAAATTGAACTGAGGGAATGATTACATTCCCATTTTTTTCATCATTTTCTTCATGTTGAATTTGCCGCCACGCATACCTTTCATGGCGTTTTGCATCTGTTTATGATATTTCAGCAGCTCACGAACGGTTTCCGGAGTGGAACCAGCACCTATGGATATCCTTTTTATGCGGGAACTCCCAATAATACGTGGATTTGTCATTTCTTCTTCTGTCATTGAATCCATAAGGGTTTTGTACTGTGCCATTTTCTGCCCTGTAACTTCATAAGCATCATCGGAAACTTTCATTCCCATACCGCCCAGTGGCAACATTTGCATGATCTGTTTCATGGGGCCCATCTTGTTCATGGCTTCAAGCTGTTTGTACATGTCCTTGAGGGTAAATTTCCCCTTCATCATGGACTCAACATCGAGTTCATCTTCTGATAGTGATTCTTCTGCCTTTTCCATCAGGGACCTGAGATCCCCCATCCCAAGCAGACGGGAAATGAACCTGTCCGCCTCGAATTTTTCCAGGTCTTCTGGTGTTTCACCAACACCAATGAAGGCTATCGAGGAATCTGTTGCGGCAACAGCAGACATAGCACCGCCACCTTTTGCGGTACCATCAAGTTTTGAAATTACAACACCGGAAATTCCAACTGAGTCGTTGAATGCTTTTGCCTGTTCACTTGCCTGTTGACCTATACCGGCATCGAGTACAAGCAATTTATAATCAGGACTGGAAATTGCGTGGATTCTCTCCATCTCATCGATAAGATCGTTTTCGAGAGAGTGACGACCTGCCGTATCAATGATCTTCACATCATACTTGTCTATTTCAGCAAGGCCCCTTTCGACTATACCCACAGCATCAGGATTGCCTTCTTCACCATAGAACGGCACACTCAGGGATTCACAAAGGGTTTTCAGCTGCTGGTAAGCCCCGGGCCTGAAAGTATCGGCACAGACCACAGCAGGTTTGAGACCTTTGCGCTGGAAATAGCGGGCAAGTTTAGCTGTGGTTGTAGTCTTACCACTACCCTGCAATCCAATCATCATTATTTTTTGAGGTTTTAGCGGGATATCGGTACCTTCACCCACAATTTTCATTAGTTCTTCATAAACGATGCGTATCACATGTTCCCGGGGATTCATACCCTGTGGAACGTCCTCATCAAGAGCTCGCTCCTTTATGCTCTTGGAAAGCTGCATCACCATCTTAACATTAACATCGGATTGAAGAAGTGCCCTCTGGATATCCTTTACAACATCGTTTACCGTCCGCTCATCAATGCGTCCGGCACCTACGAGTTTTTTGAGGGCATCCTGCAGGGAATTACTGAGTTTGTCCATTACCATAATAGGGATCGTCCTTTTTAAGTTCTGCTTCAATAGTACTCGATTGTTTTATATAATTATTTTGTGACAAATGGTCAGTACCCTATCAAACAGACAGCAAAATAACTGAAAACAAAGCCATAAATACGCCCATCCATTGTCTGGACGATAGATATTCACCAAGCACTATCCAGGAAAGCAGGACTGTGCCTGCCGGGTAAAGAGCAGATGTGACCGTGGCAATATCCAGCCTTCCTACCTGACTTGCTGCTGTGAAAAAGATACTGCCTGCAGTGTCACCAATACCTGCGATAAGAATGGGCAGAGCCACTTTTCTAGCTGGTATGCATAGATTACCTTTTGAGAGTAGAAACAATAGCAATATTGTTGCACCTTCAATTTTAGCGACTGCCAGTGTCCAGAAGATCGAAACTCCACTGAAATTGCTGATCGAGATATAAGCCAATCCAAATCCCAGTCCTGCAAGAAAGGGGAGTTTTAGATCACCTGTATTGATTTTTGACATACTGCTGCTGCTTGAAACTAACCAAACACCTACAAGAGCAATACTAAATCCCAAAATTTTATGGAATGCAGGTAAGCCTTCTGTAAAAAGGCTATAAATAACAGGAACAAGAACGGCAACTACCGCTGAAACAGGTGCTACAAGTCCCATTTTCCCCGATGAAAGGCCCTTGTAAAGGGAAAGGATTCCTACATTCCCAAATATCCCTACCAGAAGGGCCCATAAATAATCAATTTTTAGAGGAAAGGGTTCTGAGGTTATGTGGCCTGTAGTAACAAGTAAGAAGAAACCTATGAACTGGGTTATCATAACAACTATGTAAACACTGGCCTTTCTGGTTGCAATACCGCCGCTGAAGTCTCCCGTACCCCAGGACATAGCAGCTGCAAGACCAAAAACTACGACTAGCAATTCAGCAGGAAATGGAAACATATTCCCTAGAATGAGTCTGAACTATTAAATTTGACGATATTGAACAATAACTATGATGCTATTTAAAATTGAAATGAAAGTTGATATGTCCAAAAGAAGAGTGTATAGCGGGGGATGGATTCGAACCATCGGTCTACGGGTTATGAGCCCGTCGGGATCTCCTGGCTACCCCACCCCGCTACGGGTGGATACTCCAACAATCACAATACAGCAAAAATTAGCCATTTCCAATTAAGAGATATATAGCGGGGGATGGATTCGAACCATCGGTCTACGGGTTATGAGCCCGTCGGGATCTCCTGGCTACCCCACCCCGCTACGGGTGGCTTATACTGCGCTTGTCGAGGAACCTGATAAGGGTATTATGGTACATAAATGTTGTGCATGGAAAAACTATATGAAAAAAGATATAATACAGCACGGTTAAACCAGTCCATAGCAGGAGGAAATTCAATGGCATTACCTGATAAATTCAAATGTGTTATTACAAACTGGGATTACATCTATAATCTTTGCAGGGACGTTTCTGAAGACGTTAAAAATTCTGGTTATGAACCTGATATCATTATTGCACTGGCCAGAGGCGGATGGTTTGCCGGTCGCGTGATGTGTGACTTTCTGGGACTGGATGATCTTACAAGCCTTAAGATCGAACACTATACAGGAACTGCCGTTGCAGGGGACGAACCTCTGATACGCTATCCATTGGCAGAAAATGCCGCTACCGGCAAGAAGGTACTCATTGTGGATGATATAACAGACAGTGGCCAGAGTATGCTTCATGCAAAGGATTATATTCAGAAGCAGGAACCAAAAGAGATCAGGACCGCTACTCTCCAGTACCTCTATAACTCTGCTATTGATCCTGATTATTGTGGTGAAAGATTGGAGGAATGGGCATGGATAGTCTATCCCTGGAACTTCATTGAGGATATGACCGACATCATTAATGGTACCATGGAGCGTGAAGAAGCCGAATACTGGGACATTCCCGCTCTAAAACATGTTCTTTATAAACACCATTCCGTGGAATCCATATCCTTTGAAATCGCCCAGCCCGGACGTCTTGTTGAAGTACTCAGGGAGATGGAAAGAAGAGGATTTTTAACTTCCGAAACCACAAGGGGCAAAACATTCTGGAAAAAACTTTGAAAAAAGGTGATACATTGAAAGGACATGCTGACATTGCAATTATCGGCGGAAGCGGTGTATATGACGCAAATATGTTTGACAACATACGCCAGATAGAGGTGGATACACCTTTTGGCAAACCGTCGGATTCGATTACTCTGGGAGATTTTGGAGAAAAGAAGGTCTGTTTCCTGCCACGACATGGAAAAGGACACAGGGTATCTCCAACAAGCCTGAATGCCAGAGCCAACATCTTTGCCCTGAAAAAACTTGGTGTCAAACAGATAATAGCCGCCTCTGCTGTTGGAAGCCTGAAAGAAAACATAAAGCCTCTGGACATTGTAATCCCTGACCAGATATATGACAGGACAAAACTTCGTCCTTCAACTTTCTTTGATCAAGATATAGTTGCTCACACTGGTTTTGCTGATCCTTTTTGTTCCGGGATGTCAAATTTGCTTCATAGAATTGCAATTGAAAACGGCTACAACAGTCATCCAGAAGGGACCTATGTATGTATCGAAGGCCCCCAGTTTTCAACCAGAGCCGAATCAAATGTTTATAGGTCACTGGGTTTTGATATAATCGGAATGACTGCCACACCTGAGGCAAAACTTGCACGGGAAGCCGAAATCTGCTATAGCACCATTGCAACTGTAACCGATTATGATGTATGGCACGAAGAAGATGTGACTATGGAAACAATCATTGGAAATGTAATAAAAAACGAAAAAGCAGTTAGAACTATTATTCGTCAGGCACTTGAATCCCTTGATATTGAGCAGGATTGTGAATGCAGACATGCTCTTGATGGAGCAATAATGACTGATTCTGAGATGATACCTTACGAAACAAAGTATAGATTAAAAACCCTTATTGGCAAATATATCAACTAAAATAAGCCATTTACTCGTAAGGGTTAAAAGACAGATAGCCAAATAGTAAACCGGTGAACTAATGCCTCACAAATGTACTAAATGTGAGACTGTATTTGAAGACGGGGCCGAAGTTATCCTCAATGGCTGCCCTAACTGTGGATGGAACAAATTTCTCTACGTAAGCAATGAGTCCGAAAAGGAAGCTGATGAAGTTGAGAAAGGTAGTGAAACCACAAAAGAAGTTACTGAGGAAAAAGAAAAGACATCTCCTTCCGAAGAATTCATTCATGAAGTTGATGAATTTATAGGAATTGAGCATAAAGAAAGCACCATTATCGAAGACGATGGGGAGAAAGTTGAATCTGTACGTATTATTGGACCGGGGTCCTACGAGTTGAACCTGGATTCTCTGCTTGAACGCGATGAGATCATCATGGCAATCAAGGAAAACGGGACCTATGCAGTAGATCTGGCCTCCACATTCCACGGCAAGCGCAAGAAAAAATGATATTATTCCTTTTTCATGGTAAAACCAATGGTACTGCCTGAACAACGTTTCTGGGAAGTTGACCTTTTACGGGGCTGTGCCATTGTCCTCATGATTATATATCATACGTTCTATGATCTGGACCTGCTGGGTAATTTTTCTTTCGCGATAAACCAGGGCAAATTATGGATAATCGGTAGAAGTTCAGCTTTTCTTTTTATATATACTGCAGGAATTGCCCTGAGCCTTAGTTATTCACGATACCGGTTGAAGCATCACGAAAACAGAAATCCCTGGCACAAATATGCAAAAAGGGGAATTCGGATATTTCTCTGGGGGAGCCTTATTACTTTGGTCAGCTGGTTTGCGTATCCCTCCATGCCAATCATTTTCGGGATTCTGCATTTTTTGGGGATCTCAATAATAATTGCCTATCCGTTGATTGAAAAGAAACATGCCAACCTAATTGTCGCGGGAGTTGTTATCACAATTGGGTTTTACCTGAAGACAATACGTGTGGCTGATGACTGGTTTTTGTGGCTGGGACTGCATTCCACATCATTCCAGACACTGGATTACTTTCCCCTGCTTCCCTGGTTTGGCCTTGTGCTGATAGGAATTGCCACCAGCAATCACCTGTATCCGGCCTATGAAAGAAGATTTAACATTCCTGATATGACAGGCTTTGCCCCGGTAAGACTGCTCACTGCAATGGGAAAAAGGTCCCTTGCAATGTACCTGTTGCACCAGCCGGCCATAATCCTGGTCCTTTACCTGCTGGGTCTGATCAGTTTTCCATTTTCATTCTGATCTCCTCTTATGAAATCTTCCAGGGTAGTCTGTTGAGAATCTATCTTCATCAGGCTCGAAACACCTATCCCGATAAGCCTTACCTTCTTCTTGCAGCTGAATTCCTGTAACATACGGGTGCCTATCTTGCATATCACAGAAAGGTCATTGCTGGTTGCCCTGAGAGAAAAAGCCCGTGTGTATGTAGTAAAATCCTCGAACCGTATCTTTAGGTTGACAGTACGGAACACATAACCATGCCTGACCAGCCTGCTGTGTACCTGTTGTGCAAGCCTGTCCATAGTTTCCCTTAATAGTTCCATATCCCCGACATCTTCTTCAAAGGTATCCTCCTTGCTGATGGATTTAACCTCACTTTTACCGGCCACCTTACTGTGATAATTACCCAGCGCCATCTGGCGCAATTTAAGGGCGGATTTGCCCAGACGGGATACTAGCAGTTGCACATCGGTGCGTGCAAGGTCCCCAATGGTCCGGATACCCATTTTTCCCAGGATCTCACGGGTACGCCTGCCTACACCGGGAATGGCAGATACTTCCATCGGAAACAGGAATTCCTGTACAGTTTCAGGCTGCACAACTGTCAGGCCATCGGGCTTTTGGTAATCAGAAGCAATCTTAGCCACAATCTTGTTGGGTGCTACCCCGATAGAACAGGTGAGATTCTTGTCATCATACATCTCTTTCTTTATCCTGAGAGCAAGGTCCTGTGCCTCAGTGTAGGTTTTCACAATATCAGTAACATCCAGATATGCTTCATCCACACTTACCTGCTGGAAAACAGAAGTGTAGCGCTGCAGCAGAAGCATTATATTTTCCGATGCCTGCTTATAGAGGGGCATATTCACCCGCAAAAAGACTGCATCCGGACAAAGCATGTAGGCTTTCGAAATAGGCATTGCCGAATGGATGCCGTACTTGCGCGCCTCGTAGGAACACGTACTTACCACACCCCTTCCTTCCCCTTTTTTTGGGTCAGACCCAACCACGACTGGGAGCCCCTTAAGGGATGGTCTTTCACGCACTTCTACCGAGGAGAAAAAACTGTCCATATCAATATGGAAAATTATTCGGGACGGAGGCATCTGCATATCTTCTGTTGTCCAGAATTAAAATGTTTTCACCAGATAGCATGATACCTGTAAATTGAACTACTCCAAGCTTACGCATGGAGATTCCTACGAGTTGTTATGTCATTCATAGGATGTATTTGGGACACATCAAATGTCAATAACCCTGTTTGTCGTAGATTATGAGCAAAATGTTCATAGCCTGTCCAGGTGGCATAATTGGATAGGTAACGTATCATGATATTGATAGCACTGTTTCTATCTCTATCAATAACGTTACCACAATCACATGTCATATCACGTCTATATAATGGCATATCATGTTGTTTTCCACAAACATAACATGATTTTGACGTATATCTTTCATCAATTTTAACTACTTGTTTACCTATAAGTTCTGCTTTATAGGTGAGAAATTCGATGAAACGTGATAAATAACCATTATTTTGTGTAGAGCGGTTCAACGATCTTGATTTCGATTTGCCCATGTTTTTAACGTTGAGTTCACCTACAATAATTGTATTGGCTTTTGTATTCTCTACCATTGATTTTGATAATTTATGTTGCCAATCTTTTATCTGATTGTTTTTCTTTTTGACCATAGTACGAATGGTTTTGTTTAATCTGAACCATTTTTTACTGTATTTTTTGCAATGGTCACGCCTTGATTGAACTGCACTGATTTTAGAATCCCAATATAAATCATATCGTGGATTGTTTATTTCAAAAAATTTTCCTTTATCATTTATTGCAGTAATCGTTTTGGTAATCCCTAAATCAATTGCTTGAAAATGATTATTTTGAACATAAGGTACATTGATTTCAGGTTCATACGTAATAGTGACAAAGAAATCTCCATTGCCCTTTTTATCTTCATTGAATATTTCGATTTGTTTGATTTTCAAATTTGATATATCTTGTTCAATATCAATAATCAAATCTTCATTATTCATTTTATGTGAAAATCTAATTGTATTTCCAACTACTTTGAAACCACTCTGATTATATGTTATTGTAAAAAAGTATTTACGACTTCTAAATCGTGGAGTTCTTGCTTTTTTATCTCCATTTTTCCGGAGACCAAAGAATGATTTGTAATTGGCATCTAATTTACGCAAAACCATCTGACATGTTTTAGAGTAAAGAATATTTATATCAGGATTTTCTTCTTTAATTTGTGGTAAATTATTCTGTTGTTTTGTATATGAAATGGATTTTTTATCATATTTCCATATATCTTTTCTTTCAGATAATGCAATATTATAAAGATATGTACATGCATTGGATAACTCCCAAAGCATATTCTTTTGTAATTCAGTTGGATGAATTTTGTATTTCTTTGTTAATTGCATTATTTACCCTGATAAAGGATTCACAAAGCATCTCTTCTATATTTTACACATTGCACAAAATGATATTACAGTGAATAAATAGAATGACTACCTTTATCCAGTTTATAGTTCATAGTTACATATATAAATATTGCCATAAGTAACTTATGCAATTATATTATTATAGCACGGCTTTCATCCCCCACCTTACGGAGGGGGACTTCTCGCCTGTTGAGTTAAATAATCCTTTCACCACTTACTCAAAACTATTTATCTCTGGAGAACTATTAAACCTAAAAGAAACAAGGAAGGTATACAAATGGAAATAGAAAAACTTCTTGAAGAACTGGCTAACGCCCACGGAATTTCCGGCAATGAAGAAAGTATCCGCAAAATCATGGAAAGGGAAATCAAGCCCTATGTCGATACTATAGAAGTAGATAAAATGGGAAACCTCATAGGTACTAAAAAGGGCACAGGTCCTTCCATTATGCTTGCTGCACATATGGATGAGATCGGGCTTATGGTTAAATACGTCGATGAGAACGGATTTCTCCGATTTGTGACTATCGGTGGCTGGTTTGACCAGACCCTGCACAGCCAGCGTGTCATGGTGCACACTACCAAGAGACCTATCCCGGGTGTCATTGGTTCCAAACCCCCTCACGTAATGAAAGATGAGGATAAAAAGAAACCGATAAAGGCAGAAGAAATGTTTGTGGATGTGGGGGCAAAGGACAAGGAAGATGCCGAAAACTTAGGAATCGAAGTTGGTACACCCATTTCTATAGACAGGAACTTCGTTGCATTACAAAATGGTCTCTACACCTCCAAAGCCTTTGATAACCGGGTTGGAGTGGCCATGGTGATCGACGCCCTGAAACAGATTTCCGAGATGGATATTGATGCCACAATTTATGCTGTGGGAACGGTCCAGGAAGAGGTGGGACTTAAAGGTGCACGCACATCTGCTTTCGGTCTGAATCCGGATATTGCAATTGCAACAGATGTCACCATCCCCGGTGACCATCCCGGCATAGAAAAGAAAGATTCAGCCCTGGAAGTTGGCAAGGGTCCGGTAATTACTGTAGTTGATGGTGCTGGCAGGGGCCTGATGGCAGACAAGCAGGTTGTCAAATGGCTAAAAGAAACAGCACAGGAAAATGACCTGCCCCACCAGCTCGATGTGGGAGACGGAGGAACCACCGACGCAACCGCAATACACCTGACAAGGGACGGTGTGCCCTCAAGTACTATCAGTGTGGCTGCAAGATATATTCACTCACCGGTAGAAGTGATTTCCATTGATGACCTTAAAGCAAGCGCCTCTCTTGTTGCAAAAGCAGCTAAAAATGTAGGGAAGTATTTCTAATACTTCTCCAATTATTTTTTTACATTAAAAACGACTTATACCATCAATTATTTTAATAATAGAATTCTACTTTTCACAGCATTTCATGATTATACTTTTTGTATGCATGAAAGGCTGACAGTCATGTGGCCAACGCGAACTTATATTTAATATGAACGTGTCACATGGTTGCACAATATTCATAAAAATCGTGAGGGATTGTATTATTCGAAAATGTACGCTTTCTGGACACTACCCTGAGAGACGGTGAACAAACACCCGGTGTAGCACTGACTTGTGAAGAAAAACTCTGGATCGCCCGTAAACTGGACGAAATGGGAGTACACATCATCGAAGCAGGCTCTGCTATCACCTCCGAAGGTGAGAGAAACGCTATAAGAGGAATCACTGCTGAAGGTCTTGATTCTGAAATATGCAGTTATTGCCGTATAATGAAGCAGGATGTAGACTACGCCCTGGAATGCGATGTGGATTCCATCCATCTGGTCGCACCTGTATCAGATCTGCATATCAATGTGAAATTGAAAAAGGACAGGCAAGCAGTCAGGGAAATGTCAACCAGTGTAATTGAATACGCAAAAGATCATGGCCTGATTGTTGAATTCAGCGGGGAAGATGCATCCAGAGCAGATTTTGATTTCCTGAAGAGCCTCTACCAGGACGGAATCGATGCCGGAGCCGACAGGTTATGCTATTGTGATACTGTGGGAATGCTGGTTCCAGAGAAAACGGAAGCTATTTTCAGCGAACTTTCCAGCGAATGCAGTGTACCGGTAAGCATTCACTGCCATGATGATTTTGGATTATCAGTATCCAATACTATAGCTGCCCTGAAAGCAGGGGCCGGGGAAGCCCATATGACCATAAATGGAATCGGTGAAAGGGCCGGGAATACCTCACTGGAAGAAGTCGTGATGATCCTGGAATGGCTTTATGATCACAGAACTGGTATAAAATCAGAAGAAATTTATAAAACATCTAGACTGGTCAGCCGCTTGACCGGCATACCTGTGGCCATCAACAAATCGCTCGTGGGAGGCAATGCATTCACCCATGAAGCAGGCATTCATGTACACGGACTGCTGGCAGACACTTCTACATATGAGCCCCTGAAACCCGAAGTTCTAGGCAGGGAAAGAAAAATAGTTCTGGGCAAACACGCCGGCAAAAGCTCAGTAACCCTGGCATTGAAGGAACTAGGACTGGAAGTAGACGATTCCCAGCTCAATGAGATTCTCACCAGGGTCAAGGAAATAGGTGACCATGGAAAACATGTCACAGATTCCGATTTACAAACAATTGCTGACACCGTACTGAACATTTACAGGGAATCCCGGGTCAAACTCAAAGATTTCACCATAGTATCCGGTAACCAGGTTATGCCAACCGCATCAGTAAGGATAACCGTGGATGGTGAGGAAGTTGTGGAAGCCGATATCGGGGATGGTCCCGTAGATGCAGTTGTAAAAGGAATCCGCAAGGCTGTATCAGGTATAGGGGATGTACAGCTGGAAGAATACCACGTCGACGCGATAACCGGCGGTACTGATGCGCTGGTGGAAGTACGTGTTAAACTTTCAAAGGATGGAAAAATGGTTAGCTCCCGGGGTGCCCGTACAGATATAATCACAGCATCCGTTGAAGCTGTGATAAATGCGATAAACCAGCTAATGAATTGAAGTTAGAAGCAAGAGAAGAAAACGAAGGGATATAATGAGTGAAAATAACAACAAGATGACAGGTGCACGCGCAATCATCGAGTGCCTCTATGAAGAAAATGTGGAGGTTATCTTCGGCTATCCCGGTGGTGTCCTTCTTCACATATATGATGAGATATACAAATCCGATCTCAGACACATTCTTGTCAGGCATGAACAGGCAGCAGCCCATGCCGCAGAAGGATACGCAAGGGCAACCGGCAAGGTTGGTGTATGTCTTGCAACCTCCGGACCCGGAGCCACCAACCTTGTAACCGGTATTGCAAATGCCTACATGGATTCTATACCAATGGTCGCACTTACAGGACAGGTTCCCAGTTCAATGATAGGTAACGATGCGTTCCAGGAAGCCAATATAACCGGCATCACAATGCCAATCACCAAGCACAATTATCTTGTGCAGGATGCAAAGGATCTGCCCCGTATAATCAAGGAGGCTTTCCACATTGCATCCACAGGAAGGCCCGGACCCGTCTTGATCGATCTACCCAAGGACATCACAACCGAGGAAATCGAATTTTCCTATCCGGATAAAGTGGATCTTAAAGGCTATAAACCAACCTACAAGGGAAATCTCCAGCAGGTAAAGCGGGCTGCATCTGCAATTGAAAAAGCCCATCAGCCTTTGATATATGCAGGCGGTGGAATACTGGGGTCCAATGCCAGTGAAGAACTACTGCAATTCGCCGAACATATACAGACTCCCGTTACCACTACCCTTACTGGAATAGGAGGGTTCCCGACCCAACATCCCCTATACGTAGGAATGCCCGGCATGCACGGAACTAAATATGCCAACTACGCCATACAGGAATGTGACCTTCTCATAGCAGTCGGTGCCAGATTTGACGACCGTGTTACGGGGAAACTTGCGTCCTTTGCACCCAACGCAAAGATCCTGCATATTGACATCGATCCTGCTGAGATTTCCAAGAACATAAAGGTGGATATACCGATTGTTGGGGATGCAAAGAACATCCTTGCTTCTCTTTATAAATATGTAAAGCCTGTTGAGAAAGAAAACAGGAAAGAGTGGCTTGACAGAATTGAGGGCTGGAAAAAATCCTATCCCCTGCACTATGTTGGTGAACAGGACGGGCTCAAACCCCAGTACATTATTGAACAGATCTATGAAGCATGCAAAGATGCTATCATAGTTACTGAAGTCGGCCAGCACCAGATGTGGGCAGCCCAGTATTACAAATTTAGCCAACCTCGCAGTTTCATCACATCCGGGGGACTTGGGACAATGGGATACGGCTATCCTGCGTCAATCGGTGCCAAGGTCGGAAAGCCGGACAGGGTTGTTTTCAATATTGCAGGTGATGGTTCGTTCCAGATGAATTCACAGGAAATCGCAACTGCTGTCCAGAATGACATTCCGGTGATCGTAGCAATAATGAATAACGGTTATCTGGGAATGGTCAGGCAGTGGCAGGAATTATTCTTTGAAAAGCGTTATTCACATACCTGCATCCGGGACAGTGTTGATTTCGTGAAACTGGCCGAAGCTTATGGTGCGGTTGGTATCAGGGTCGAGAAAACTTCAGAGGTCAAACCGGCTCTTGAAAAAGCGATGGGTTCCGGTAAACCGGTAATTATAGACTTTATTGTAGAATGTGAAGAGAACGTATCGCCAATGGTGCCTGCAGGTGCACCCATCAATGAAATACTTGACCTGGAGAGGAAAGAATGAGACACACACTTGCAGTTCTGGTAGAGAACAAGTTCGGAGTGCTGTCAAGGGTGGCAGGGCTCTTTGCAAGACGCGGTTATAATATCGATAGTCTTGCAGTAGGAGTTACCGAAGATCCTAATGTCTCCAGAATGACCCTGGTGGTCCGCGGAGATGATCATGTCGTAGAACAGGTTAGCAAACAACTGAATAAGCTGATCGATGTGATTCGTGTTACAGATCTTGGTGCTGACGAATCCGTGGAAAGGGAACTGGCTCTTATCAAGGTTAAGTCCGATAAGGATACAAGAGCCGAAATTATCCAGATAGTTGATATCTTCCGGGCACGTATTGTTGACGTAGCGTCAAAATCCATTACCATTGAAGTTACCGGTGATGAAGAAAAAATTGCCGCTATTGAGAAACTTCTCAAACCCTTCGGAATCAAGGAACTTGTCCGTACAGGAAGAATTGCCCTAACAAGGGGCTCAAAAAGTTCATAATTATAATATTTAACAGGAGATTGAAATAAATGGTAGACCTATATTACGATGAAGATGCTGATTTTTCAGTGATGGATAACAAGAAGATTGCAGTTATCGGTTATGGCAGCCAGGGACACGCTCAGGCACAGAACCTTCATGACTCCGGTCTTGATGTAGTGATCGGCCTGAGGGTTGGTAGCAAACGCTGGAATCAGGCAGAAGAAGATGGCCTGAAGGTCATGTCTGTTGAAGATGCTGCAAGGGAAGCCGACATCATCCAGATTCTCATGCCCGATGAAGTACAGGCTGATGTATACAGGGATAAAATCGAGCCGGGACTTGAAGGAGGTAATGCACTTGTCTTTTCCCATGGATTCAACATCCACTACAACCAGATCGTGCCCCCTGCAGATGTTGATGTCTACATGGTTGCTCCAAAGAGTCCGGGACATTTAGTCAGGAGGACCTACATGGACAATGCCGGTGTGCCCGGTCTGATAGCTATCTACCAGGATGCTACAGGCAATGCAAAGAAACTGGCCCTTGCCCATGCCCGGGGTGTGGGATGTACCCGTGCGGGTGTCATTGAAACAACTTTCCGCGAGGAAACCGAGACCGATCTTTTCGGTGAACAGGTAGACCTCTGTGGGGGTGTGGCTTCCCTGATCAAGAATTCCTTTGAGGTTCTTGTCGAGGCAGGTTACAAACCGGAAATGGCCTATTTTGAGACACTGCACGAAGTCAAACTTATCGTAGACCTCATCCACGAGGGCGGACTGGAAAAAATGTGGTACTCTGTCTCCAACACAGCAGAATACGGTGGAATGACAGTGGGACCCAAAGTCATCAACGATGAATCCAGACTGGCAATGTATGAAGCCCTGGAGCGCATCCAGAATGGTGAATTTGCAAAAGATTTCGTACTGGAAAATAAGGCCAACAATCCTGTCCTCAAAGCAATGGAACGGCAGGACAGGGAACACCCGGTTGAAGAGGTAGGCAGGAAACTGCGTGCCATGATGCCCTGGCTCAACAGTGAACTCAACGAAAAATAATCTATTTTCTCTCTTTTTCTTTTCCTTTTTTGGAGGAAAACATGAACACGTTAGATAATATCTACAACCGCAGAAGTGTACGCCGTTTTACGGAAAAGGATGTGGATGATGAGGCCATCACAACTTTGTTAGAATGTGCTCGCTGGGCTCCTTCAGGACTCAATAACCAGCCCTGGAAATTTGTGGTGATTCGCAGTGAAGATACTATCGAGCAACTAGCCGGTTGTACCCATTACAGTGATACTGTGAAAGGGGCAAAAGTGCTTGTTACTTTCTATTTTGATAAGGAAAGCGGATACAATCGTACAAAGGACATCCAGTCCATAGGTGCTTCGATAGAGAACATGCTCCTTGCATGCAATGAACTTGGCCTGGGTGCTGTCTGGCTGGGAGAAATACTCAATCAGGAAGAGAAAGTGAACTCAATTCTCAAAGCACCGGCAGATATGGAACTTATGGCTGTCATTGCAATAGGCCATCCGACAGATGAAGAAAGGTCATCCACAAGGAAATCCCTGGCAGAAATTACATACAGGGATAATTTTGAGAATGAATGGTGATTCTCAGGAATCATCATTTTCACTCAATGCTTTTGGTTTTTGCCCGATATCCTCGATTGCTGATTTTATTTCATTTACAGGACAGGTCAACCTGTGGAAAAGATGGGATTGACAGGAACAATCCGAACAACCGAATTTCGACACATAGTTACCCTGCAGGTTGTCAGCAATGCCACATTCGATATGTCTGCCAGAACAGGTGTAAACAACATCCACAAATTTAAAATCCGGATGTACAAGTAAATAATCAATATGCCACCTGGGTTTTTTGTCCTTTTGACGGGCAAACTTTTGGTGGCGATGCATACGTTTGAGTCCCCCGGGACCCAGGGCAGACCCCACATAAATATAATAGCCTGCCTCAAATACGATGGATTTGAGACTGCCCACATTAACCGTACAACCATCCGTTTTCAGTATAAGACAGTAGGTCCCTTTGGGACACATAATATAACCTCAGAGCAGATTATTGAATTTTTTATTGCATTTGCGGTTAATGCAATAATGTTTGGCATCCTTTTTGGGTTCCTTTACCCTGACTATTTTCCACCCACATTCTTCACAGGTCTCCTTGCGCAGTGTAACACGACCCTTTTGGGGGTATGAACACGTAAAACCACAACGTCTTGCACATCCCAGGAATTTCGAATCTTTGGTCTCAATCAATATCATATCAGAGCCACAGGAAGGACATTTTCCCATCACAGTAGGCGGGAAGCATAATTTTTGCTTTTCACAATTAAAGCATGGACCTACTCCAACACTCCAGTAATATTTTCCACCACCGACCTTGAGTACGGCAAATCCGCCCATTTTGCACTCCCGGGAGCGCATTACATCTAGGGAACCTTTTCGGGGGAGAGGATACGTGTTGCGACAATCCGGATAGCCGCTGCAACCTACAAAACGACCCTTATCAGTACGTATAATGCTCAGCGTCCTGCCACATTTATCGCATTTGCCAATGTGATTATTCTTATCTTCAGCCAGTTTTTCATCCTTTATAGAACCTGCAATACGCAGCACAATATCGCCTTTACCGGACTTGAGCCGGGTATACATTTTCTGTATAAGGACGGTACCTTCACTTATGGCCTCGTCAAAGGATTTCTTTCCCTTTTCAACATCCTCTATCAACCCTTCAATTTTTGCCCTGATTTCAGGTTGTATCAATATAGGTACTGAAACCCCCAGTGCATCCATGAGATTAAAACCGGTATCCAGCATAGAAATGGTCTTGCCTTTGATCTCAAAATAGCCTCTTTTCTTGTTTGTTTCGATGTGTGAAGGGGCTGTTGCCTTGGTTCCGATACCATGCTTATCCATGAGGGTCAGAAGTTCGGCTTCAGTTAGGCGTTTGGGAGGTGTTGTCTGGGATTTGGTGTTTGTGAGTTTTTTTACAGCCACCTTGTCCCCTTCTTGTACATGAGGAAGAAGGTTTTCTTTTGATATCTCAAACGGATAGACCTGTTTCCATCCTTCAGATTTCATAACCGAACCTTTACAATCAAAAGGTTCATCCTTCACATGTACTTCCATGTGAGTTTTTTCGAAAAGGGCAGGATCCATTAGATTGGCAAGAAAATGACGTACAATCAGGTCATATACTTTCCAGGAATTATCCAGTTTAACTGCATTTTTGATCTGTTTTTCGGAAACTGCTTTTATAGGATGGATAGGCGGGTGGTCATGGCCGTCCTTTTTCCCATTACGGGGAGATACTGTCGTTTTGAGTAAATTTTCTGCAAAGGAAGCATATTCACCTATCCTGAGAAGGTTTTTAAGCATGGATTTAAAGTCATGGTCCTCAGGATAGAGGTTTGTTTCTGTCCTGGGATAACTGATAAAACCGGCCAGGTAAAGCTGCTCTGCTATTTCCAGGGCTTTTTCCGGACTGATATCCAGGAATTTGGAAGCCCTTTTGAGGAATTCATTCGTATTTAGAGGATAAGGAGGATTGATCTGTTTTTCTTTGATATTGAGGCGAAACACGGTGGCTTCTCTTATACCCTGAAGTTTTTCATATATCTGTTTTGCAAGTTCAACATCCCGAATGTTGCCTTTACGGTGCACACCCTCAAATTCACTGGATCCTGCCTGGAAAACCGCCTCTATCTTCCAGAAATCCTCGGGTTGAAAATCACGGATGGTTTTTTCCCTTTCATATACAAAACCGCAGGTTGGAGTCTGGCAGGGACCAATTGACAGGATGTTTTTGGTGTATGCCTTCTCCCTGACAGCAAGGGTCATAAACCGGGTGAAAGCCGCACCCATTCTCAGGTCAAGTATCTGACGGGTATCCGCTGACAGGGCCAGATTGGTATCCGGCTCTACAAGATTATTAAAAGCCTTTTGGACCTCATTTGCAGACAGGGAAGAAAACCTGGCCCTTTTTACAGGAACTTGTTTGACCTGCAGAGCAATATCACGTGCCTCAAAACCGATATTCTCTCCTTCCCGGTCATAGTCACAGGCAAGTACAATGGAATCTGCTTGTTTTGCAAGTTGCCTGACAGCCCGTTCATAATTTTTCTTGGTGATGTTTTTGATAGGATCGGCTGTCAGAAGGACCGTAGGGTCAATTGCCTTCCAGTCCCGGTAAGCCGGATCAAAATCATAGGATGTAATGTGCCCGGCAAGACCAATGATCTTGTATTCATCTCCTTTAGCCACAAAGGAATACACCGGCAAGTCAGCCACATGCTCTCTTGTACTATTTCCTCCGCTCAAAATAGTCGCAAGTTTGGCTGCAGCCTTGTTTTTTTCAGCAAATACAACAATAGTCATATACAGGGCAACTAGATGTTGCCATGATTACATAAAGGTAGCTGGAAACGTTTCTTTTAGTGTTTAGAAAGACAAAATAATAATATATACCTATAGATAGACAAATATAACCAAAAATTGAAATCAGTGCAAATTTTTTGTATATACATAACTTAACCAAAAATATAGTTATGTAAAATATTATATGCCTACAAATAGTTATTCTTACACCGGAGAGTGCTTTTAGTGGAAAAAGAAAGACTTCTAGTCCTCCAAAGGGATATTGCTATTGAACTTGGTTCATCAAATAACTTACAAACTGCTTTTCATTCCCTCTCAAAACATATTCTTTCCCTGAAAGATATTGATGCCACAGCGATATACCTCAGGTCAAAAAATGGTGGATTTGACTTCATAGCCTGTGGGGGCGACATTCCAGAAGACATCCTGAAAAATATCCAGCATTACCCTGAGGATTCATTGCAGGCAAAGATCGTTAAAGAAGGTAAAATTCGTTATATTCCACCTGAAGAAATTGCGGAAATACTTCTGGATAAACAGTATTTCAAAGAAATGAAGACAATTGGCATAATCCCCATAAAAAAAGAAGATGGAGAAGTAATAGCTTCATTTATCATCTTTTCTTTTACTCGGGAAGGAATTGCTGAAAATACAAAAATAGTTTTGGAATCGATTGCCGGTCAGATTGGGAACTTGATTTTAAGGATTAAAACTGAAAATGAACTTAAGGCAAAAGAAAGAGAATTAAGACAGGAAAAAGAACGTACACAGGAGTGCATGGATGCAGCTGCAGTTATTTTTATCGTGCTGGACCCTCAAGGAAACGTTCTTTTCTCAAACCAAAAGGCTTCAGAATTACTTGGATTTCACAAAAAAGAAATTATTGGAAAGAACTGGATAGATAATTTCATTCCTCCTGGATACAAAGAATCTGTCAGAAAGTTATTAAGTGATATCGAATCAGGTAAAAGTGAAATTGTACAGGGTTACGAAAACCCGGTACTCACTTCCAATAATGAAGAACTAATAATCGAATGGCATAACTCAGTGCTAAAAGATTATAATGGAAAAGTGGAAAGTATAATCGCTTCAGGTTTGGATGTTACCGAACGTAAATTGGCCGAGGACGAGATTCAAAAATTCAAAAATATAGCTGATAGAGCCAATTACGGTAACCTCATTGTTGATTTTGATGGGAATATCAAATATATAAATGATTATTTTGCAAATATTCATGGCTACACTCCAGAAGAAGTAATTGGAAAAAATATTTCTATTTTCCATAGGGGGAAACAACTGGAAGATGCATACAAATTTAGAGATAAACTCATTGAAGATTCTGATTACAAGCACCGTGAAATCTGGCACACACATAAAGATGGTACCGAATTCCCTATGTTAATGGGAGCCGTAGTTCATGAGGATGAACTGGATAAAGAGCGGTATATAGCAGCTACCGGAATCGATATTACTGAACTGAAGAACACAGAAAATGCCCTGAAGAAAAATGAGGCTAAGTTCAGAAATTACATAGATAATGCTCCTGATGGTGTTTTTGTTGCAGATGAAAACGGAGATTATATTGAGGTCAATAAAGCTGCCTGTGAAACAACAGGATATTCGCAAGAGCAACTCCTCTCGATGAACCTCATAGATCTCATACCTCCTGACAATCGTGAAAAAGCTATGAAAGCTTTTGAAACCCTTGTTAAAAAAGGATATGTTGATGTTGAATTTAATTTCTTAAGAAAGGACGGAAGCAGAAGATGGTGGCGTGTAACTTCTACTAAACTTTCAGATAAACGTTATTTAGGTTTCACAAAAGATACCACAGAATCCAAACTTATGGAAGAGGAATTGATCGAGAGCAAGTTGTTCCTGAACAGCATTATTGAAAGCATAAAGGATGGGGTCAGCATACTTGATGCAGATCTCAATATCGTGCGTGTAAATGATGCCATGAATAAATGGTTTGCAAAGAATATACCTCTTGAAGGCAAAAAGTGTTATGAAGCATATCATGACAGGGACAGCCCCTGTACACCTTGCCCGATAATCAGGTGCATGGAAACAGGCGAGACAGAAAGAAATATTGTACCGGGTTTACCGGGCTCCGAAGCACAATGGTTCGAACTCCTGGGTTATCCATTAAAAGATTCCACTACCGGTGAAATTACCGGTGTAGTCGAATTCGTAAAGGATATTACAGATCACAAACGTGCTGAGGCAGAACTTGCAGAAGCCAGGCATCATGCCAGGGAAGTGAGCAAAACCAACTCAGAATTAAAGGCCAATTTGAATCATGAACTGAGAACTCCATTGGGTAACATAATTGGCTTTACCCAGCTGCTTGACAATGATATCTATGGAAAACTCAATCCAAAACAGCAAAAGCACATTCAAGGTATACAAAAAAGTGCGGAACAGTTGATAGGTTTAATTGATGACATTCTGGAAATATCAGATGTTGAAGCAGGAAAAATGGAACTCAATATTGAAATGGTTTCCATTGGTGAATTACTCAGTGATATTTTAAAACTCCTTAAACCTTTTGCAGAAGACAGAAATGTTGAAATAACTACTGATATACCTGAATACATACCGGAAATAAGTTTGGATAAAGTAAAAATCAAGCAGGCACTATATAACCTCATCATCAATGCAATACACTTTACCCCTGAAGGAAGAGATGTACACATCAGTATTGAATACAGCAGTTATGACCTGAGGTTTGAAGTAAATGATTCCGGGATCGGTATTTCTCCGGCCCATTTGGAAGAATTGTTTAGATCTTTCAAAGAAATATATTCCGAATCCGGAGTGAAACCAAATAATAGTGTCCTGGGTCTTTCACTGGCTAAAGATTATATAGAATTGCATGGCGGAGAGATAAAAGTGGAAAGTGAACCCGGAGTCGGAAATACCTACATATTCACAATTCCAATCCAGCCTATTTAATGGAACTAAATGTTAACGATAGACTTTCATTCTAATTCCTTTTTTACCTGTGAAACCTATATATGCGAATACCTATTATTCTGGACTAAATTAAACACGGCAGGCGTTAAAAATGACATTGATGGATGAAGCAAAGAAGGGAAACATCCCCCCTCAGATACATAAGGTTGCAGAAAAAGAGGGTATTGATCCCGAAATCGTAAGAAAATATGTTGCAGAGGGTCTTATTACTATTCCAAAAAATGTGTTGAGGGAAACATATCCCAAAGCCATCGGAAAATGTATGGGTGTCAAAGTCAACGCCAATGTCGGAACCTCAAGAGATTTTGTTGATGTGGAAGATGAAGTTAAAAAGGCAGAAACTGCCGTTAAATATGGAGCAGACAGCATAATGGACCTCTCCACAGGGGGAGACCTGGATTCCACTCGCAAACTTCTCATGGAAGCCGTAGATGTACCCTTTGGTACAGTGCCAATCTATCAGGCGGCTTCATCCCAAAAAACTGTAGTTGATATGACTTCTGATGACATCATCAATGCTGTGCGCAAACATGCAGAAGATGGTGTGGATTTTGTGACAATCCATTCCGGAGTGAATCAGAACGCCTTGCAACGCCTGCGTAAAGGGGAGAGGGTGATGGATGTTGTCAGCAGGGGAGGCTCCTTTACAATTGCCTGGATGATTCACAATGAGCAGGAAAATCCCCTCTACAGTGAATTTGACTACCTGATAGAGATAGCAAAAGAATATGATATGACCCTGAGCCTGGGTGACGGAATGCGTCCGGGTTGTATCCATGATGCCTCAGATAATGCAAAATTCATGGAATTCATAACCCTGGGTGAACTTGTAAAAGAGGCACGTAAATCCAATGTCCAGACCTTTGTTGAAGGACCCGGTCATGTGGCAGCTGACGAGGTACAGCTGAGTGTGCAAAGCATGAAACAACTATGCCACGAAGCTCCCCTCTACCTGCTTGGTCCACTTGTTACGGATATTGCACCCGGTTATGACCATATTACAGGTGCAATTGGCGGAACCATTGCCGGCATGTCTGGAGCGGACTTCCTGTGCATGACCACTCCTGCAGAACACCTTGCCCTTCCCACCACAGACGACATCAGGGAGGGAGCGATTATCACAAAGATAGCAGCACATGCTGCCGATCTTACACGGCAGGGACAGCGTGAAAAGGCAAGAAAAACAGACCTCCAGATGGCACAAGCCAGACGTGACCTTGACTGGGAGAAACAATTTGACATTGCAATTGACAGTGAAAAACCTGCTGCCATCCGCCAGAGCCGCAAGACAGGAAGTGATGCATGTTCCATGTGCGGTGAACTCTGCGCCCTGAAAGTAGTACAGGATGCCCTGAAAGGTAATACTAAATAACAGGGCCTCAATTTTTTCTTTATGAAAATTACAGTGCTTGTGGATAATAATACTCTGATAGACAATTATTTTGAAGGTGAACCTGCTCTTTCCTTTTTTATCGAAGAAGAAGGAAAAAAAGTTCTTTTTGATACAGGTTATTCAGGTTTGTTCTTAAAAAACGCCGCTCTAATGGAAATAGATCCTGCAGGACTGGATTATGTAGTATTATCCCATGGGCATCTGGACCATACCTGGGGATTGACAGAACTGATAAAGTACTACACAAACCGGGAATTTCAGGAAAAAAAGGTAAATAAACCCACTCTTTTGTGTCACCCCCTTGCTCTGACACCTACTATTTTTGAAAATACAACACATATTGGCAATATAATAAACGATGAGGTTTTCAAAAATTACTTTGCCCCGAATTTAACAACAGAACCATTCTGGATTACTGAAAATCTTGTTTTCCTGGGAGAAATTCCCCGAAAACTGGAGTTTGAGACCACAAAAGCAATTGGAGATAAGCAAAATCCCAACGGGGATGTCATACCGGACAAAATGTCTGATGATTCGGCACTTGTGTGGTGCTCGGATGAAGGAATTGTCATCATAACAGGCTGTTCCCATGCGGGGATTTGCAACATAACTGAATACGCAAAGAAAGTCTGTAAAAAAGACACAATTATTGATATAATAGGCGGCTTTCACCTTTTATCTGCTTCTAGACAGCAACTCCGGAACACAGCAGAATATCTATACCAGAGAAATGTAAAAGATATCCACCCCTGCCATTGCACTGATCTTGAAGCAAAGATATTCCTTTCCGGATACTGCAATGTTAGAGAGGTTGGTGTCGGTTCAACTTTTCATTTTTAACTTTTTCTTCTCGCGTCTGCACATATTAAAAGCAAACTCGTCTATATATAGTAAAGTATATATACAACATAACCGTAGTCTAACCTGTCTAAAAATAGACAGGTATTGCTATAATAAAGAGGTGTGAATGGATGCAGCAACCTGAAAGAGAATACACAACAGCATGTAACCCTGCTATCGAAACTATAGGCCTGCTCAAAAGTTACATGCTCGCTGATCAGGAAATCCCAATATTACATGGACTTGATCTCACAATAAACCGCGGGGAATTCGTGGCGATAATGGGACCTTCAGGTTCCGGAAAAAGTACACTTATGAATATGCTTGGTTGCCTTGACAGGCCCACCATGGGAGAGGTACGGATAAACAATCGTAACATAAGTGAACTTTCTGATAGTGAAATTGCAAAATTACGAGGACTGGAAATAGGTTTTGTCTTTCAGAATTTCAATCTTATTTCCCGTATGAATGCTCTTGAAAATGTGCTGCTTCCAACCTACGAGAACAGCAAGGATAACGTGGACCCGGAAAAAAGAGGCATTGAACTCCTTGAACTCGTTGGCCTGGGAAACCGGATGGATCACAAGCCTTCCGAGATGTCAGGGGGCCAATGCCAGAGGGTTGCCATAGCACGCTCACTTATCAATAACCCCTCGATAATTCTTGCCGATGAACCCACAGGGAATCTGGATTCTAAAACCAGTCTGGAAATAATGAATCTCTTCTCCGAACTACACCGGCAGGGAAGTACAGTAATAATGATAACACACGATCCGCAGACCGCTGAGTATGCAAGCCGGACCATACACCTGAAAGATGGATACATAGAAAACAACTGAGGTGAAACAAATGAATTACAGGAAAACGTTAACTTATATTTCACTGATGATACTGCTTGTCGCGCTGACCCCAGTAAATTCAACTACAGTAGCAGCATCTCCAAACACTCTCGATGTGAGCGTGATGCGCTATAGTCCTTCGCCGGCCGAGATAGGCCAGTACGTGGACATATGGATTAAAATAGAAAACACAGGAACCGGAGAGGCAGAAGATGTCTCAATTGAAATGCTCCCTGAATATCCACTGGCCCTGGATTCCTCATCCAATGCTGTCAAAAATATTGGAAGACTGAAACCGGACACTGCAGCTGTGCACAAGTATCGCCTTTACGTGGATGAGAAAGCAAAATCAGGATCTGTCGAGTTTGATATCAGATATCAACCTGAAGATTCTATTTGGTTGAAAAATACCTTTGAGATCAAAGTGGGATCAACAGCCTATGACAGCAAAGGTTCAATTGAACTTGAAGAAGTAAGTGCCGAACCCGAAGTATTCTCACCCGGCGACAGTGGAACGATTACTTTTACCCTGAAAAACAGTGCAACAACTCATTCTGTAACTATTGATGGTGAAGAGTATGACACAAATGCTCATGTCCAGTCATCTTCCCTGAAAGCTGATGAAGGAATAGAAGTATCAAGCATATCCGATACTTACGGATTACTGGGCCCCGGGGATAAGATGGAAATTACTTATAACCTTGAAATGGATGAACAACTTTCTGCAGGTACTCATTACCTGAATCTTGCAATCAAGAGTAACTCCCACATATATGACTGCAACTGGGAGATTCCTGTAAAGATTGATAATGCGGATGTAAAGGTAATACCAACCATCACCCCTACCCTAGTTAACGGGAAAGGAACAATAGAATTTGATGTAGCAAATATAAGACAGAATACCCTTTACTCGGTCAACGTAATACCAAAAGCAGAGGGTATTGAATTTTCACCCAGAGAATATTTCGTGGGTACAATGGAACCTGATGAACTGTTCTCCATCCAATTCGAAGCCAACCAGATAAGAGAAAATATCACAGAACCTCTGGAAATAACCGTTGAATATCGCAACGGAATGAATGAGCACCAGACCACGTCACAGCTGGAAACTTTCAAAAAGGTACAGGAAGACAAAAATGGAATCAGCAATATTGCAGTTGCTGCTCTTGTTTTCGTTGGTATGCTGATTCCGGCAGCTGTACTGTACCGAAGAAAGAATTAAGGTGGGATAACTTATGGTAAATCCCAAACAGGCATTCAAAATAGCCCTTGGGAGCATACGCAGTGCAAAGCTGCGTTCCCTCCTGACTACCCTGGGAATTGTAATAGGAGTGGCAGCAGTAATAGCCAATGTCTCACTGGGCGCCAGTTTCAACCAGTTTTTTACCGATGAGATCGGAGCTGTAGGCTCAAATTTCATTATAGTAGAAAGTAAAGAACCGGGCACTCTTGGCAAAGAGGAAATGAATCTTATTTCTAACCTCCAGGAAGTGGACGGAATCTCACCTATAAATAGCCAGACTGCGACTGTCAGCTATCAGTCTTCCCGGCGTCATATAGGTATAATGGGGGTGACGGAAGATTACCCCGAAGTGGCAAATCTGCGGCTATCAGAAGGAAATTTCCTGACAGATAAAGACAGCTATTCTGCAGTGATTGGTTCTGAAGTTGCAGAAGAAATCTTTGACAGGCCTGTAGGCAATAAGAATTCAATAGACTTGACTTTCACCAAAAGCAATGGGGAAAGTGTCACCCACCGATTTGTTGTAAAAGGAATACTCCAAAGTCCTGATACAAAACTGGTACAATCAGGAATAGAACCTGACAATAGAATATTCATACCGATTTCCACAATGAATTCAATGCTTGATGAAAATCATTATGATTCATTTTTTATAAAAGCAAAAAGTATAGAGGTAGTTGAGCAAACCTCAGAGGAGATTGATGATAAGCTGGGACGCCAGTTCGGCATAGACTCCAGACAAATGGATAATGACAACGCTAAGCCCTATTTCATAATGGATCAGGTGGAAATCCTGGAACAAACAAAACAACTATCTGATTCACTGGGGGCACTGCTAACCGCTGTCGCTCTGATATCCCTTGTAGTTGGATCAATCGGAATAATGAATATTATGCTTGTCACGGTGACTGAAAGAACACAGGAAATCGGATTGATGAAATCCCTGGGATATACGAATACAAGTATACTGAATCTCTTTATCGTAGAGGCAATGATAGTAGGACTTTTAGGAGGTATTGCAGGAACTTTGATGGGAATGGCAGGTGCCTATTTAGCTGAAAGTTACATGGCTTTGCCTGTAGTATTCCCTTTATCCAAAATCGCAGCAGGTTTTATAATTTCAGTCCTTGTAGGGCTTGTAGCAGGGGTATATCCTGCCAATAAGGCTGCAAAGATGAATCCGACAGATGCTTTAAGAAACGAATGAGGTGATGGAATGTTTGACATGATGGGAATGCAAATTTTTAATATCATCCTTTTTTTGGGGATAGGAATATTCGGAACGGCATTCTGGATATGGATGCTTATAGATTGCATCACAAAGGAAACAGACCGAAGTAATGAGAGACTGATCTGGATAATAGTTATTGTGTTTACCCATTTACTGGGAGCCATACTCTATTTTATCCTCAGGAAGAATAAACGCAACCGATAATAGAAATATAATACAGCAGGATTTGTGATGAGAAAAATAAACAAATTGTTCAGTTCATTTTTTGGTGTGATTTTTCAACGCCAGACCTATCTGAACCTGCTTTATGTCATATTCACATTTCCACTGGGTACCGCATATTTCCTTTTCCTGACATCTGGCCTGCTTGTAGGCTTAAGTTTTTCCATAATTATCATAGGACTACCAGTCCTTCTGCTGGTACTGGTGGCATGGTGGGAACTGGTAAATTTTGAAAGGGAACTGGCAACGAGATTGCTTGGTGTAGATATACCTCCGCTGTCCTATGAGGAAAAACCCCTTGTAAACTTATGGAGTGACATTAAAAATCGGTTTGCAGACCCAGCTGCCTGGAAGGGAATGATGTTTTTATTCATCAAATTCCCCTTCGGGATATTTACACTTATAATACTGGCTATCTGCTTTACCCTGACCCTTGGACTTATATTCGCACCGCTTACCACTATCTACTGGTCGTCAGGAAACACAAAAATCCTGATAGACAGCTTCCCTGAGGCAATTCTTACCTCCATTGTGGGAATAATAATTGCAGTCTGTACACTTCACATAACAAATATACTTGCAGCCATATCAGTCAGTCTTGCAAAAATTATGCTTGGAAAGAATAACAGTAGCGTACACCCGGAAACATTGGATGAACAAAAATCCTATTAAGAATCAATCGGCAAACTCTTGGATACGCTCATAGAATTCAAGGACAAGCTGTGTCAATTCACTATCCATATTGATACTGAAAGTACGTATCTGTTTTCCCAGAGGTTTCTCCTTAACAATACCTGTTTCTACAAGAGGTGCTATTACACGGGCAACACTCGAATGAGACAAGCCTGTCTCTTCTGCAATTCCTGAGAGATAGGTAGATTCCCCCTTATGGGATATCAGGTTTTTGAGAACTGTCATTTGTGCAGTCTTGCCGAATATCTTTTCAAGAACATCCATCCTGTTTACTTACAATATTATATTTTATAAGGTTTTCTAATTATGGTCAACTTATATCTCTAAATAACAGGTCTTCCATATATTTGGAAAGGCTTTAATAGCATAGACTATTTTATAGGAATAACGAAGTTATTTAGTGGTCCTTATGCCCGAAAAAGAACTTGACGATAAGATACTCAGTCTTCTTGAAAAGAATCCGGCCCTTTCTGCAGTCGAACTGGCAGATGTACTGAACGTATCTGAAAAAGCAGTACAAGCAAGACTTGGAGAGATGGGAGATTCCAGGCAAACTATCCTGATAATAGATGACGAGCCCGATGCTATAATTGCTGCAAAAAGAGCATTGCAAGCAGAAGGATATAATGTTATTGAGGCCTATAACGGGAAAACCGGTCTCGAAGCAATTGAGGAAAAAACACCCGACCTTATCCTCCTGGATGTAATGATGCCGGACATGGATGGTTTTGAAGTGTGCAAACACCTGAAAGAAGATGAACTGCATAACCACATACCTATAATAATGCTTACCGCAAAAGGTGAAGTTGATGACCGGGTAGAAGGAATTGAGACAGGTGCAGACGATTATATTACAAAACCTTTCAACCTGAGAGAACTGAAGGCCCGCATTAGAATGGTATTACGCCGGAAACAAGACTGATCATTCCCATGTTTTTCAGTAATCGACGATATAACATAATAATCATAACTTTCATTGCCCTTCTTTTTATAGGTTCTGTTATTTTTTTGGGGGCACGTTCAAACCTCGAGGTACAGGAAATCTTTGAGGAGCAATATACAGAACAACAGACCCTCAATGCAAGACAAATATCATCGGGCGTCACAGAATTTCTGAATGAGAAGATCGTAGCCCTGGAAGTAATAGCAGGTGCTGAAAATGGAGTTCCTGATGACTTCTATATGAGATCTTTCAAATCCCTGTACGAAAGGTCACAGGGATTTTATGCCCTTCAGTATATCGATGAAAACGGCACCATTGCCTCTGGTTATCCTGAAGATAGAACACCCCTGGGATATAACCTGTATGAAAACAACATGGATCAAGCTTTCCAAAAAACAAAAACAATGGGCAGGACCTATATTACCAATCCTACATACACGTTTGAAGACGAACTTGCAATGTATGTTTGGGTTCCCGTCTATTCTGGAAATGATTTTAAAGGAACGGTCCTGGCAATAATACGTATCGAGGAAATCACAGAAAGGGTCATACAAAGTTATGATTCATCTGCCGGTTATGTCTATATTATCGACGACAGAGGGAATCTGCTGTATCACAGTGACAACCCGAATGAAACAGGGAAAAATTATTTTGACATTCTCAATGAGCCCGATCAGGACCGTCTTTACATACTTGGGGAACAGACGGAAGGAAAAGAAGGTACAGGACGTTTTGAGGAACTCAATGAAAACAATGGACTGGAAGAAAAACTCGTATCATATGTACCAATAAAATGGTACAATCAAGTATGGTCTGTGGGTGTTGTGACACCAGTACCTTTCATAACCTCAATTGTACGCTCCATATACCTGAAACAGGCAACCTTCATGATAATAACGACATTTTTCATCTTGTTCTTCACCTCATTAATATCATTGATCTTTTTATCCTGGAATCGTAAACTGGAGGAAGAAGTACATAAAAAAACCGAACTACTTGAAAATTCCAACCAGCGCTTGCAAAAACTCAACCGCGTGAAAAATGAATTCCTGTCCATGGTATCACATGAATTGAAAACTCCTCTCACAGCCATGCGCACATCAAGTGAATTCCTCCGGGAAGAAGAATGTGACAAAGAAACACAGGAAGAAATGCTTGACCTCATTATCCGCAATATAGACAGGCAATCCAGAATGGTTGATGATCTGCTTGATATTTCCCGCATTGAATCAGGCAGGATGGTTTTCAAAGAGGAAAAGATCAACCTCAAAGAAATCATTGATAATGCAATCCAGATGATGGAACCGATGGCAACAAAAAATGGAATTAGAATTGAAAGAGATTTGGATAATGATTCCCGGGTCAAAGCAGATAAAGATAAACTGTTGAGGGTTTTTGTCAATTTGCTCAACAACGCTATCAAATTCACAGCCAATAAAGGTGAAAACATAAAAATTGAAACTGAAGAAGCGGGAGATTTCGTGGAAATAAGTGTCATAGACAGTGGTATAGGCATACCTGAAAAAGAGCAGGATAAAATATTTGAAAAATTCTATCAGGTAGACAGTACCTCCCGCCGCAAAGTGGGGGGTAGTGGCCTTGGGCTTGCGATTATCAAAGGAATAATAGAAGGCCAGGGTGGTTCCATAAGGGTAAAAAGTGAGCCAGGACTTGGCAGCACATTTACATTTACATTGAGGAAGTGGGAAGAATGAAAAAAATAGTAATGATATGTGTAGTTCTGTTCTTGTTGACAGCAGGATGCCTGCATGATTCAGAAGAACAACGTACAAAGGAATATGCAGACCCCATTGCAAACCAGCTTATCAGGGGGATGCAACAGGACAATTACACGCTTTTTTCGGAAAAATTCACACCTACTATGAAAAAGGCCCTGCCAGAGGAAACCTTCTATGAAGTGAACGGGATGTTGATGTCCACCGTAGGCAAGCCTGTATCACTGGAATTTCTCAAGTCTGTTGAAGGAGAGAGGTTTGTAACTATTGTTTATACCGTTACATTTGAAGACGGTTCTGAAGGATTGTTCAGTATCGCCTTAAAAGAAGAAAATGGGGAAACAAAGGTTGCTGGTGCCTGGATCGATTCCCCGAAATTGCGTCAGGAACAGGAAAATGTGACCCTTTAAGGGGTCACTCATATCGCAGTGCATCCAGAGGATTCATCATTGATGATTTTTAGCTGGTATACTTTTGCATTTCAAAAGTAACCGTCCCGATGTCACCTGGAAGCAATGCTTGTGGTTCCACACTGTAACTTACCGCTACTGTTGGACTTATCTCTGTATCGGCAAAAGCTGTCGATGAAATAAAAAAGAAAAGAAGAAATAGGGTAAATACTACTTTTTTCACGCAATCCCTCCAATATAACTAATGAGGGAATAGAGAATAAGGAGACCGATAGGAATTCCTACAGAAATCAAGGCCCCACGAAGGTTTAAGTTACGTGCATTCTTGAGACCAAAAATCCAGATATTGGCACTCCACAGTTGGAATATGATACCAACAAGTGTTGCAACCTGCATTATGGGATCATTGGAAAGCATCTGGGCTATCTGTGCGGGATTTGCAGAAGATGCCCGGAGAGAATCTGATACCTGGTTTATAGCATACAGACCAAAGATAGAATTCAATAGAACCGGGATGTAACCATAACCGACAAACTCAAGGCTGCGCTTAAATGAGCCTTCTCCGCCAAACAGGGCTGACAGTCCATAGAAAACTGCTGTGTAGATCGGCCATAAGACAAGGACGCCAAGGAATCCTCCCACAGCAACAAAAATTGCACCCGCTCCTGCAAATCCTCCCCCAACAGCTGCGGATGACAAAATTGCCTTTACCATTATATAACCAGAAATTGCTCCCATCAAGGCATTCAGAACCACAATGAGAGCAGGCATTTTAAACTGAATTCTTTCCGTCATTTTTTCTTTGAAGAAACTGTCAGGGTTTGTAAGTACATTGATGATTTCACTCATAGAATTACCTCATAAAATAATAAAATTTAAAGTTGCCAGAAGAAGCGAAATACTGAGAGGGGGTATTAAGGTGGCATCAATACGGATTGATGGTGCAGTATCCTTCATCTGGCAACATAGAAAGAATAGACTATATAATTAATAAACCTTTCTATATTTAGACAAGCAAGGGTTATAAAAGTCGTTTGTTTTGATATACTTAGTACTCTAAAAAACCTATTAACTAAACTCACCTTTCCAACGAACCAGTTATAAATGGGAGTAGGGAACCGGACACATAACCAACATAGTGTACGAGAACATTAGTGCGCACACCATCCGGAGAAATTATATTTCCAGGGAAAAGAAATGCAGACGTAGCCGGAAGGAGGATAATAATAGATACTGCAGTTACGATCTCAATAAATCTTTCCTGTTTTTTTCTTTCCCAGGGACGATGGATCAAATCCAGATTTTCCTGATTCCATCTACTCAGGATTAATTCGGCCCGGGAAAAAATCCGATGCAACACTTCCTGACCCTTTATAATATTGGCAAATACAATAAAGGAGCAAAAAATTACCAGCCATAAATTTCCATAAGTAAGGGATATGATCACAAGATTGGTACAGAGTGCTGCAAATAGAAGATGAATAGGGTTACCAGTACTCCATTTCCCTGCCATATAGGCAAATGTGGAATATAAAAGATAACCAAACATCGCTGCTACAATGCCGGACATACCAGTAACGGTACCTGCCGAGGGAACACCCCGGAGTGTTAATATTGAGAACAGGATGGGAAGGAGGAGAAAAATGAGTAACATGTGAATTCTAAACTTTATACGTTCAAAATTCAGGGCTATAATAAGAGGCATTACAAACAGATAACTTCGCATATTGGAAAGCAGATGGGACAAATCTACATGTGAATAATTTGATAATAACATGGGCAATCTAGACGGATCATTGGAATCGAGGACAAAATACGTTGCAAGAGAAGGATCCGATAAAAGGAGGAAGTAAATCACAATGTTTAACCACGGCATAAAAAGAAGGAATACAAAAAAATCTACAGGATCATGCAGTATATTATCAAGCAATGGCTTATCCATTTCTTCTTCTACAAAAGAAAAAAAATGCCTAACATCACTCATATATACACATTAAAAAAAGCTGTATAAATAAGCTGTACCGGGACAAAATAAAAACTAATAAAACTCATAGCAGAAACAACTGTGTGAATCTAACTCAATTTTATTCATTGAATAAATCACTTTATATCTCTTAATAAGCAGATAAGGTGAGAGGATATATAGATACCTTTAACTGCGAACCATTTTGAAGTCTAATGATGTCGTTTTTAAACTAAGAACCAGTTGTGCAATAAAAATGCAAAACTTATATATTAAGCAGTAATGTGCCATAAACATAATATCTTCACATTTAACAAACAAGGAATACAAAAATGAAAATTGAAGAAATAAACCAGATGGGAAAAGAATTGAAAGACCTTTTAAAACTCAAAAATCCACCAGTAGCTGTTGCGCTTGTGCCTGAAACTCATGAAGTACCTGAAGGTATCAATAAAGTTGAAGAAAAAATGAGACACTGCCAGATGGTAGACAAAGTTCGCAAAGAGGAAAGCGAATTCTATGCCCTGGTTGATGACCAGCAATGCAAAGGAGGTGCAGCTGTTATGGGACTACAGGAAATGGCACCCAAACTTGCCAACGGGGATGTCTATTACAACCTGAACAGGTATAAAACAATCAACTCCGCAAGACGTACTATGCAACAGGTTCCCAGACTCAAAGCAGGGTCTACAAAAGCAGTATTATATGGTCCTCTGGACAAGGTGAGCTTCATCCCGGATGTGGTACTTGTTATTGATACACCTAAAAAGGCAATGCAACTCTCACAGGCCCTTTTGCACCGTTTCGGTGGCCGTGTGAATGCAAACTTCGCGGGAATCCAGAGTCTTTGTGCTGACGGAGTTGTCCAGCCTTATAAAGATGGACACATAAGTGCATCTCTGGGATGTGGCGGAAGTCGAAAGTATGCCAATGTTGCAGAAGATGAAATGATAATCGGCATCCCTGTGGAAAGGCTGCATGATATGATAGAAGCAGCTCATGAGATGTTTGGCTGAAATCTCTGTACCTTATTTTACCTTAATCGGGGTGGCATCTATACACCTTAGATCACCTCATTTTAATTTGAATTAATAATAAATTTTGTTTTTACCCTTCAGTTCTCTTTGTCAAGACAATTCACAATCGTTAACTATAAATATACGCAAGCGCACATCTATATGTGTAACAAATACCTTACACATGTATTTAATAAAATGGTGATGGAAATGGAAAATAAAACAATTGTACTGCTTGCAGGTACCATTATTATCGGTATAATGCTGATAGGGACCGTTTCAGCCCACTTGGCTAGTGGTGGATATGGGATGACCGACTCCCGAAACAGTGGTTATGTCGATGGCAGTGGAGCAGGTTATTACTGCAACTATGGCTATGGGCAGGGATATAATGCCAACGGGGTTGATTCAGCTGAGGATGCAACATCAGTGATTACCGAAGATGAAGCAATCTCAATTTTTGAAGAAGCTACAGGCATCAATGTAAAAGATGAAAATGTCTATCAGATGGGACGCTGGTTTGTAATCAACTACATTGATCAGGACACTATTAAACAGGGACGTGTAGATTCAATAACAGAAGATGTAATCGAGGATCTTTCGTCCTATGCAACGCAGGAATCCTATGAATACCAGAATAATTACAGGTACCAGAGAGGAGCTGGTGGCTGCATAGGCTACCGTTAATCCTCCATATTCTTTTTATTTAGAGGTGACACAATAATATGATGTTTGGTAATATGATGTATGGCACAGGTTTCTCAGTATGGGGAATGATACTAAATTTCCTCCTGATCTTACTAGCCATAGGCTTGGTTGTTTCACTTTTGAACAGAGGTGGCACAATGTGTTGTGGGAGCCAGAATACGCCACGCAATGAAGCTATAAATGCTGAAAGCCAGAATAAAGCAGACACGGAGCGTTTAAACAGGCTGGAAAAAGAGGTCAAAGACACAAAAAAGATGATTGAAGAAATAAAGGATAAATTTGATGAAGTCTAATTATTGGACAAATGAATCTTTTACAGGGGTGACATGATAACATGATGTATGGAAATATGATGTATGGCACAGGGTTTTCAGTATGGGGAATTATACTAAACTTACTTCTTATCCTGCTTGTAGTTGGTGCTGTTGTCGTGCTTTTAACACGCAGTGGTGCCATAAATTGTGAAAGCCAGAAAACAGCAGACATAGAACGTTTGAACAGGCTGGAAAGTGAAGTAAAGGATACCAAAAAAATGGTAGAAGAAATTAAAGATAAACTTGACGAAATATAATTTGGTTTAAACTTTAGTATAAAGGGTACAACCCATGCAAAAAAAACTCCAGGGAATTGTCAGCCTTGGCGAAGCTCTATCACATCCTCTGCGACTGAAACTCATATGCATGCTTGCAGACAGGGAATGGTATGTATATGAGCTTGCCAAAGAACTAGATGTTTCCAGACAGGTACTGTATCTTCACCTGAAACGTCTTGAGAAAGCCGATATCGTTGAAAGTGATCTTCGCCTGGAAGAAGATGATATGCGTGCCAAGAAATTCTTTAAGTTAAAGGAATTTGATATAAAATTGGACGTTCAGGACCTTAAAGACATCTTTGAGACAGAAACAATCCCAAAAAAGAATTGATATTTATTCCTCATCGAGCCCTTTTGTACCGAATATATAATTGGCAACCCTTACAGCATCCCTGTCTCCTGTTACTTTTTCCTCTGAATCACTGAGTTTGACAACAGGAATATCATTGATTTTATGCAACTTGATCACAATGTTCAGGGGAGGATTTTCCTTGAAGAATCCTGAGTTATTGGTCAGGCTTGTACCTATACCGAAACTGCATTTGATTTTACCCTTACAATATTCCTGTATCCTGATTGCATCTTCGGCTTCAAGGGAATTACTGAATACTGCCATTTTCTGCGAAGGATCAATTCCAAGAGATTTGTAATGTTGAATTGCCTTGTCAATGAAAATATAAGGATCACCACTATCATGCCTGATACCATCATAAAGACGTGCCAGGCGACCATCAAAGTTGTTGAAGAAGGCGTCACATCCATAAGTATCTGCAAGGGCAATCCCGAGCCTGCCATCATAAACTTTAACCCAGTTTTCAAAGGCAAATTTATTGGCATTGCGCAAACCCACAAGGGCAGAATTACCCATAATCCATTCATGGCCTATAGTACCTATCGGCCGGGTTCCATATTTCATTGCGAGATATACATTACTGGTACCCGCAAAACTTGTGGCTCGATTTAAGGTTTCCACGACCCTATCATGAAGTTCAAAACTGCGACGACGGCGAGTTCCAAATTCACTGAGTACACATCCGGAATTATCAAGTTTGTCAGATACTTCTTTAATCATATCTCCATATTTGTCCAGAAGGTCACCTTTTGAAAGATATCCATCGGCCCAGTTATTTTCAATTGTCTCAAAATAAAGTTCAGAAACTGTAGCCATAAGCACGATTTCCCAGAGAATTGTACTATGCCACGGCCCTCTGATACATATATCAAGATTATTGTCATCCGTCAGGGATATTTCAACCTCATCGGGATTAAAGCGGTAATTCTGTAGATGGTCAAGATAGGTATGCTTGAAAAAAGGACAATTCTTTCCCAGCCAATGCCTTTCTTCATCAAGAAGGCGTAATTTGGGAATTTCTTCCCGGACTATATATTCAAGTTCTTCCTTGAACCGGGGGTTGAAACGTTGGTCTCCACGGTTTATGAAGCGATATTCTGCCTGTGCTTCAGGAAAAAGCTCAAGTACTGCCATTTGCATGGTCAGCTTGTACATATCATTATCAAGTATTGACCGGATCACCGTATTGCCTTCAGATAATTGTAACATTTATTAGAGGAATAACAGCCCTTCTGTATTGCATTACAACTATTTAATATAAATGCCTACGATGTATTAAATCGGAGATCGGTAGGAGAAGAGAAAGTATGGAAAAGAAAGAGGAAGAACTTGAAGGTGAAGGCTTTGATGAATTACTTCGCTATACTTTTCCGGGTTATATTTTAGGTTTGATTGCCGGTATATTTCTTGATATTCAGGGCTACCAGACCAATCCCTATGGCCAGTGGATTGTAAGAACTCTTGCAGGCGAGGGAGAATCAATACTCGAAGGTTTGTATTCCATCAGGCAACATCTGGAAGGTGCAGCTGGATCAATGGCTCAGGCATACGGATGGGGTAAATTTTTTGGTATCACAATCCCATGGATAATAGATGCTGCAAGCCGAATGGCAGGAGTGGATGTATATGGAATACAGGGATTCTATATTCCTTACTTTTATGCTCTTAGTGATCAAATTGGTGCCAATATTTCCGGACTTGTGTATCTCAAACGAATCGAAGGTACATGGTCTGCAGGAATAGAGCGATACCTGCACCATCCGGTGATGCTTACCAGTATTGCTGTAATCCTGCTGGTGCCGTTGGGATTGCTTTCAGCCCGAATTCTCGGATTCAGCCCTACAACACAGACTTTCACTGCCTTTGAAACAATTGTAGCAAATCTCTGCTGGCTGCCTCCTGTTGTTGGATGGATGGTTCAAAAAGGTAAGTAAATCGCTCGAAGCATTCATATAACTTGTACTGTTCTGTTGCATAAAAAGACGAACTGCAACGGAAATTGAAAAACTATGGCCAAATATCCTGAAAAAACTAATTCTCCTGAAATACTATCGCCTGCAGGGAATTATGATGCACTGCTGGGCGCTATCAAGGGAGGAGCTGATGCTATATATCTGGGGGTTGGTGAATTTAATGCTCGTCAGGGTGCATCCAATTTTACACCCGAAGAGATGGAAAATGCAATAGATCTTGCCCATTTGCATGGAATCTCAGTATATCTGGCATTCAATGTGCCGGTAAAAGAAACGGAACTACAGGATGCAATCGATATCATAGACTGCGCCTATGCAGCAGGAATTGACGCAGTTATCATGAGGGATTTCGGATTTATAGACCTGGTCAAAAAGAACTATCCTGACCTGTCCATACATGGGAGCACCCAGCTCAATACCAATAACACTGAAACTGTCAAATTTCTGGAAACACTTGGCCTCTCAAGAATAATCGTAGCAAGGGAACTTGACACTGCAGAATTGAAACACATCATTGACAGCACCGACATGGATATCGAAATCTTTGCCCATGGCGCTCTTTGTTATTCTTACTCCGGACAATGTCTCTTTAGCAGCTTTGCTGCCAACAGGAGCGCAAACCGCGGAGCTTGTGCCCAGCCTTGCAGATGGAAATTCGACCTGTTTATCAACGGCAAGGACATGAACCACCACATCGGCGGTGTATCTCCCATAAGTTGTGCCGAACTCTGCACCCTGCCGGGTTTGGAAGAACTCATCAACACAGGTATCAAAAGTCTCAAGATCGAAGGACGTATGAAAAGAGCTGAGTATGTGACCGCCAGTTCAGAAATATACAAAGAGACTGCAGAGATAATCTGCCAGGATAAAAAACCCGATTCCAACTGGTTGAAGGAAAAAGAAAACGATCTGGCAAAAATATTTTACAGGGGCTTTACCCGTGGGTTTGTACTGAGTGACAGGAATGTGACCCACCCCGAATACAGTTCCAGTTATGGGGCATTTCTGGGTAAGACACGCCGGGTAAAACGAAGTAAAAATGCTGCATCCATTAAGGTCAAATTGAACCAGACACTTGAAGTCAATGATGGAATAAGTATCCATACAAGACAAAGGATGCTTGGATCAAAGGTTGAAAAACTCACAGTTGACGGCGGGGAAGTTGAGGTAGCAGAAAAAGGGAGTATTCCCTACATACATATCAGTCCTAAAACCGTAAAATCTGTAAAGACCGGGGATGATGTATACCTGAATACAGACGTATCCCTTCTGGAAGAAATGGGTAAAAGGGATGTTAAAAAGGTACCCGTGAATTTCCAGATACGTGCAAATATCGACAGGCAACTGGAAATCACTGCTTCTGCAGGAGATATAGAGGTGCTTCATGTATCCGATTATCTTGTACAGGAGCCAAAAAAAGCCCCTACTTCTGTAGAACAGATTACTGACATAATAAAAAGACTGGGAGATACTCCATATATAGCAGATGAAATTGAGTTGAAAGGCCAGGAAGATATCTTTATCCCCCTCGGGGAACTCACCCGGGCCCGTCGCAACGTGGTGGAAAAACTACAGGAGAAGCAACTGGAAATCTACCACCGCCAGCCCAAAAGCCCAGAATTACCAGCATCCATACACAAACCCGAAGACAAAATTCCAGATAAATTACTCCTATCTGTAGAAGTAGCAGATATAGAGGGAGCAAAAGCAGCTGCTGACAGCGGAGCAGACATCATATATATCCCAGCGGATCTATTCGACAAAGTCGAGAATGACAAAGACCTCGGTCAAAAAATTAAAAGGAATAATATTGAAATAGTACTCACATTGCCTGCTATTATTCATGAGGATGAGCTCGGAGAATGGGCAGATATCCTTGGAAAAATAAAAACAAGAGGATATACTATCGGCTGTGGTGAGCCTGGAATACTTCGTTTGGCACACCAGATGGAAATTAAATGTGTTGGACTGAAAAATTTCACTATTTTTAATTCCCTAACTACAAATGTGTTACAGGCAAATGGTGCATCCCGTGTAATACTTTCCCCGGAACTTAGCCTTGAAGAAATGAAGGATGTTGTGAAGGCGTCAGATTATACTATCCAATTTGAGGCTATAGCATACGGCAGGCAGCAATTACTTGTTACCGAACATGACCTGCTCAAACCTATTGTGGATAAAGGCTTCTATGATGAAGATAGTAATGCTTTCCTCCAGCACAAAAAGACAGACAGGTACCCCGTTAAAAGATGGAGAAACAGAACTGTGATCTATGATTCCCATGTCATCAATATGTTGAATAATATAGATGACATGAAGAATACCGGTATAGATGTTCTTCGTTTAGAATTCCCACAGGAAAGTCATCGGAAAGTAGCAATTGTCGTTTCTGAGTTTAAGAAGATTCTGGATGGAAAAGGCAAAAAAAACATTCCTGACTCAAAGGTATATTCCAGAGGACTCTATTACACAGGCATCTAAAGTGTTTCAACATAAATTGAAATAGACAGGTTTATATACCTTCATTTCAATTAATATTGAAATAGAGGTTGCACAATGCCTGACCAATCATTAATTTATCACCTTGCTATCGTAGGACTGGAATCCGTACAGGAATACCTGGCACTACATGTACTGCTATGTCTGGTGCCGGCCTTTTTCCTGGCCGGAGCTATAGCATCCCTCTTTTCCAAAGAATCTGTACTGAGATTCTTCGGCAATGAGACCCCAAAATACATTTCATACCCCGTTGCTGCAGTTTCAGGCTGCCTGCTTGCAGTATGCAGCTGTACTGTACTTCCGCTTTTTGCAGGAATCTATCGCAGGGGTGCAGGGATCGGTCCTGCAACTACCTTCCTGTTCTCGGCACCAGCAATAAACATCCTGGCAATTGTCTACACAGCAAAAATCCTGGGATATGACCTGGGAGTGGCAAGAGCTGTAATTGCAATCCTTCTGTCAATCGCTATTGGACTTACAATGGCGGCCGTATTCGAGCGCCACAGGGAAAAAAAGGAAGGAATAAAAAATTTTGGTGGAAAAAGGCATGCTCATAGTGCATATCTTTTCCTTCTCCTTCTGGCAATCCTCGTTGTTCCGGAGATACTTACAGAATGGATTCCGCTGCTAGCCGTGGAAACTGTGCTTGTTATTATAACAGTATTGCTATCATTCAACTGGTTCAGTAAAGATGAATTGAAAGACTGGATGGCAGAGACATGGTTCCTGGTTAAACAAATTACACCTCTCCTTTTGTTTGGTGTTTTCTTTGCAGGTATTATGGTGGAACTGCTCCCGGCAGAATATGTGGCTGCAGTGGTTGGAGGAGCATCATTCGGTGCAAGTTTCATAGCATCGGTTGCCGCAGCACTGATGTATTTCTCCACCCTGACAGAAGTGCCTATAATCAGCGCCCTTACAGAACTTGGAATGGGAAGAGGTCCGGCCCTGGCGATGTTGCTTGCAGGCCCTGCACTGAGTCTTCCGAATATGATCGTAATCAGCAGGATAATGGGAGTGAAAAAAGCTTCCATTTACATAGCTTTGGTAGTAACAGTGGCATCAATCGCCGGTCTTATATTCGGCCTTTATTTTGTATGAAGAGGTAAAATATGAAAATACTTGTGATTTCGGATATACATGGGAATATGAAAGCTCTGGAAACTGCAATGGAAATTCCTCATGACGAGGTTATCTGTCTGGGTGATCTGGTTGATTATGGTCCATCACCCAGAGAGGTAATAGATTTCATGATGGAAAACAATATTCCCGTTATAAAGGGAAACCATGATAATGCAGTTGCAACAGGAATTGATTGTGGCTGCAGTTATGAAATCAAGCATCTTTCAATTGCCACCAGGGATTACACAAAAGACCAGCTGGATGATAGACAGCTGGATTTCCTGAAGAACCTTCCTGCGAAAATTAAAAAAGAATACAGAGGAGGCAGTGTATTATTTACACATGGAAGTCCCAGATCCTTTTATGAATATATAAAACCGCAGACATCTGATGCAGAAGTACAGGAAATGCTGGAAGGAGTGGAAGCGGATCTGCTGGTGGTCGGCCATTCACATATTCCAATGACAAGGAATGTTGGAAATATCACCATTGTAAATCCCGGATCAGCAGGACAGCCACGGGATGGCATTCCCCGCGCATCCTGTGCAGTTTTGGATACAGATTCAATGGAATTCGAAATATACAGGCTGGAATACGATATGGATAGCGTAGTGGACAAAATAAGAGAAAGGATGCCCCACTGTGATGAACTTATATCAATACTTGTAAATGCAGGCGTAAACAAAAAAGAAAACTAACTATAGGGAAAATGAAAGGAGAAAATCAAATGAAAATAGAAATTCTTGGAACCGGATGTGCAAAGTGCAAGAAGACCTTTGAAGTTGTCGAAAAGGCAGTAAATGAAGCAGGGATTGAAGCCGAGATCACAAAAGTTGAAGATATTAACAGTATTATGGATTATGGTGTAATGGTAACACCAGCAGTTGTTGTAGATGGTGATGTAAAGATTGCAGGCAAGATTCCTTCAGTCGATGATGTAAAGGAATGGATACAATAACCAGAGGGAAAATATGACCGATAATAACTGTTGTTGTTCCTCAGTAGTAGGAATATTCCCCTGTTCGGGAGCCTCCAATGTAGGACAACTGGCAAATCAGGCAGCAATCGAAATGACCAAAAATGGCAAGGGAAACATGATGTGTACAGTGGGCATCGGTGGCCGTATTGCAGGCCTTATGAAATCAGCAGAAGGAGCTGATGAGGTCGTGGCTATTGATGGATGCCCACTAAACTGTGCGAAGAAAACCCTGGAAAATGCCGGGATCGATGTAAATGAACATGTAATCATAACCGAACTTGGCATCAAGAAAAACAAGGATCTGGATCTCAAACAGGAACAGGTCAATGAAGTCCTTGAAAAAATCAATTCTTAAAGTCCAAAAGTAGATTCTAATTTAATGGAAGGGGATAAAACCTTCCATGTTTTTTGCTCAGGCACGATCCATCTTACGATAACCTTCAACAAGATCCAGATTCACACTGGAAACTTTTTGTTTAAAATCCATTAGGCCCTGATCGACCAATGGCAATTCTGTGACATCTTTCTCGCTCAGCACAGTGTGGCCTACAGGCACACTTTTGGATACCGGTAGACGGACACCCTGTACCGTAGCATTATGGAGTATCACCACATCATCTTCAAGGACACTGTCAAATACTACCGCACCAAAACCTATGAAACATCTTTTACCCAGCTGGCACGGTCCATGCACAATGCACCCATGAGCCAGTGAGGTACCTTCATCGATAACTACTTTCGATCCTTCAACTCCATGAAGAACCACATTGTCCTGAATATTACATCCTTTTCCGATAACAATAGATGCACCCGGTTCATCTGCCCGTATTACAGCATTTGGCGCTACAAGGACATCTGCTTCTATCCTCACATTTCCCATTACAACGGCGCTGTCAGCAATCCAGGCACTCTCATCGATTTGTGGTTTGTCTCCCGCTGGGTTTTTCATGATTAATTCTCCTGTTATCCCTATAAAGGATAATTACAACTATAATAGATAGCCAAATATATGAATTATATTGTAATATATAATTCATTACAGTATAGAGAGGTCAGCAATGAATCTCAAAAATCTTCTTCAAAAATACAAAAACGGTGAAATCGGGATTGATGATACCCAAGCTCGTATCCGGTCCCTGGGTTATGTTCCGGTATGTGATGTCGCCAACATCGATACCTTCAGGAAACACAGGACAGGCATCATGGAAGCAGTACTTGCAGAAGGAAAAACACCGGAAGATATTCTGGAAATTTCAAAAGCCCAGATTGGGGCAACTGGTCGTGTCCTTATTACCCGCCTTAATGAAGATCAATCCTCGTGTCTGGAAAATGAATTTGGTAGTGAGCGGATAGATTGGGGAATCCACCACAGGACTGCAGCTGTGCATGACGGGACAAACATCGTAAAGACCGGAGGTGTTGTGGCTATAATTTCAGCCGGTACTGCTGATATCGATGTTGCAGAAGAAGCACGTATGACGGCAGCGGAGATGGGATGTGAGACTGTGAAGATATATGATGTGGGAGTTGCCGGTCTTCACAGGTTGCTCAACGAAGTAAAGAACCTGGAATCTGACAGACCGGATGCTGTAGTAGTTGCCGCCGGCCGGGAGGGTACATTACCAACCGTGGTATCGAGCCTTTTTGATGTACCTGTAATAGGTCTGCCTGTATCCACCGGATATGGAATAGGAGAAAAGGGCGAAGCTGCCCTGTATTCGATGTTACAGTCATGCTCGGTTCTGTCTGTTGTTAACATCGATGCAGGTTTTGTTGCCGGATCATTCGCAGGCAGGATCGCAAATACGGTTGCTGCTGCAAGAGAACAGACTAATTCAGTAGTTATTGAGAATCAACAAGGGCGATCATAATGAAAATTCTACTGTTCGATCCATTCTCCGGTGCTGCCGGAGATATGATTATAGGTTCATTGATTTCACTCGGAGCCGATGGAAACAAAATAAAAGAGACTCTCGAATCAATACTTGATATCTCAATGCTTTTTGAAAAAAAAGTCAAACTGGGAATTGAATCTGTTGATGTAAAATTCAATATACCCGGCTTTGAAACTGCTAGAAGTTACCGGGAAATCGAGAATTTCATAAAGGGATGCGGCCTTGATTCAGATATAGAAAACGATGCTAACAGTGTTTTTGGTATCCTTGCAGATGCTGAATCAAAAGTTCATGGAAAGCCAATTGAAGAATTACATTTCCATGAAGTTGGACAAGCCGATGCTCTTGCAGATATCATCGGCTCATGCATTGCAATGAATGAGCTGGGTGTCAGAGAAGTACTTTGCCTGCCAATAAATACAGGGACAGGGACGGTAAACACATCTCATGGAATTATGCCGATACCTGCCCCTGCAACCCTTGAAATATTAAAAACGTCGGAACTGGAATTTTATGGCAAAGGAAATACGGAACTCCTGACACCCACAGGTGCTGCTTTACTGGCCCATTTTGCAAAAACCACCCTGTCCATTCCTGCCGGAAAGGTTAGGGATACAGGATACGGGGCAGGAGATATCGACACTGATTGGCCTAATGTGCTGCGTGCTTTTATGATAGAAACAGAAAAATCCTTATCCAGGGATGAAGTGGAAGTACTTGAAACAAATGTAGACGATGTAACCGGGGAAGTACTGGGAAATCTTTTTGATCGTTTACTGGAAAATGGTGCTAAAGATGTATCTATAATACCTGCGACAATGAAAAAGGGAAGAGCAGGACATATCATCAAGGTTGTAACTCACTCACATCATGGTGAGGAACTTGCCAGGATAATCATGGAAGAAACCGGAAGTCTGGGTATCCGGACTATCCCCACAAAACACCGGTATATAGCAGACCGCAAGATGGGAACAGTGGAACTGGAAATTAACGATACTCCCTACCAGATTGCAATCAAGATAGCCTACACACCAGACAGTGGCATATTACACATCTCAGCAGAATATGATGATTGTAAAGAGGTCTCAAAAAATACCGGAATTCCGGTCAGGGAAATTATAAGAAAAGCCCAAACAAAGGCCAGAGATAAATATGAATGAAATTCGAATTTCATTACCTTTAATGCATGGGCCCAATCTAAATTAAACTTCGTCTTCTTCATTTGATAGGCGATTTCCCTCGTAATAATCCTGCTGCTTTGCTATTTTATTGAATTTTTTGCAGGCACGAACCCATAAACAAAGAGGTCTCTCACTGTTTTTTTTACATGTTTTAAGAGCCATAAACTACCTCCAGATTAAACTTGAACAAGATTGAATTTAAAGTTTTTCACCGAATATGGATATTCAAAGTATATATGAAAAAAGACAAAAATTAGTATGAGGATGTCAGAGTGACCATTTCAGATGCTACTTTGATAAGCCGATACCAGGTATTCAATGTGGACCTCATCGATATTAGGTCATCTGATTTAACCCTCATTACCAACTGATAGTCCTTGACATCTATTTCTATTGATGAACGATCGGTAACCAATCTATCCAGTTCTGGTTTTACAGACAGGTACAATTTACGGGCATCCGGAGTTTCAATGATTGTTTCAGAAGATGAATCCATACTTAATCATCCGTTGTCTTGAACCCTTTTACCTTTAGATTGAATAGATTATTGCCATTACAATAAAAACTCATTAAATCATCATCTACCTGAATAGAACACGTGGAGTTATTATCACTTTCAGGTAATAAATCAGCGAGTAATCCTGCCAGTTTACCATTGCCTTTAATGGCTGGCATACTGCCCTTTGAAGAAGATTTTTTGGGTTTGTCATGGAATGCAACATTCATCCATATGGATAATTGTTGTTGGCCTTCACTATCAAAAAATGTCAGACTGGCAGGATTGCCATGATATTGTCCTACAATAAGCAGGGTTTCAGTATCCATACCATACAGTATGTCCTCCAAACCACTTTTACCCCGTGTGACATACTCGCAGTGAAAAAAAGATGCAAGATACTTACAAAGGGTACGGGTTGGAGGTGAAGGAGAGCGTGATGAGGAAATTAACATCCTCTCACTCTGCTTTCAATGTCTTTATAGTGGTAGGTCTTCCTTTTACAAGAATACGATTCCCACAATAAGGACAGCGTATTCCGGTGTACTGGTAGTCAATTTCAACTGCTCTCTTACACCGGGTACATTTATAATCCATATATATTACTCAACCTGTTCAACTGCCTTTTTAACGGTTCTGGATATCGTTTTGCCCACAGAGGTGGATGGGGTATATGTACCACCGGCAAATGTATGGCCACATTTCCTGCATTCCCATATACCTGTACCGACCCTTTTTACAGTAGGCCTGTCACATTTTACACAGGTATGTGGCATATGTGTCCGTTCTTCGATATCTCCAACAAGTTTACGATCCTTACGACCGTATCTTGTACCGTACCTTCCTGCTGAACGGGAAACCCTTCCCTTTTTTGAATACTTTTTTGCCATGATAATTGTCTCCTTGGAGGGTATGATCTAAAAACCCTGTTACTCATATTTCCAATAAATACTTTTCTCGTATAATCTCGCCTTTTTCCTTCGCGATCTTACTTGCCTTAACAACTTGTGCCGGTGTCAAACTACCTGAACCACTTTTTTGCATTGAACAAATGGAACCATCCTGATTAGAGGATATGGTAATTCTTGTTTCACATACTGATTCTTCACCATAAGTGGGATCTAACAACATTTCATCACCAATCTTGACCAGTGATATACCCACAGGCATTTCACGCACTGGCATGGGGTAATCTTCACCTTTTCCTTCTCTTTCAGAAGGTACTATTGTGGTCATGAGGGCAGCGATTGCACCCAGGGATGCGGCATCAAGTATATTTCCGGAATTGTTCAGAACATGGACATCAATGAAAACCATCCATACCTCTTCGCCTTCCGTAATACAGAGCTTGTTTATATCTATTGCGCCAGATTCCCTTATGCCTCTATCTACAATCCTGGCCATCTCAATAGCTTTCTCTCTTGGAGGACCTGCTTCAAAGTCAGGTGAAGCAATTGGATTAAGTTCCATACTGGTAATGATAACTCCTTCTGCAGGACTATCGGGGAAAGGAGTACCAACCTGCATTTTGACACCCACCATTACCTGGGTATCCCCGTACTGCACCATTGCAGAACCTTCTGCCTTATCGATAATACCTGTTTCAAGAGCAATATCCCTTAGCTCATCGAATTGGCGACCGTCTTCACGTTCACCCTTGAGCATAAGGTTGTAAATATAATCCCTTTTCAGTCTGGAAATAACCTCACTGCCGCTCATCTTCTTCACCCTCATCCTCTTCGGTTACATCATTTTCATCCGCGTTTTCTGCTTCAGATTCTTCATTGTCGAATGAGTCATCCCTTTCTTCTTCCTCTTCTTCTGATTCAGGGACTTCTTCTGGAGTTTCCTCTTCAGCTTCTTCGCCTTCTTCATCCTCATTCCCATATCTGGAAACAAGGGCTTCACGCTGAATTTCAAGAATTTGCTGGCAGCCTTTTTTAACCATCTCCAAGCCTTCTTCAAGTTCTTCAGGAGTAAGGTGGCCATCCATCTGGAGAAGAGTTATTTCCCCATCCTGGGTCATTGCGACAGGAAGATCAGCCTGACCATAATTATCTTCTGGTTTGTTGAGATCAAGAACAAGCTGCCCATCAACTTTCCCTACTGCACAGGCTGAAACAAGCCCTTTCATGGGTATGCCAGCATCTGCAAGAGCAAGTGTTGCTGCATTGATAGCAGCGGTCCTGGTCCCTGCATCGGCCTGTAATACTTCTGCGAATACATCTATTACAGCACCGGGATAATATTGTGTCATCACAACAGGTTCAAAAGCTTCTCCACTGACTTTGGATATCTCAGTACTTCTTCTGCTTGGGCCCGGTCTTATCCTGTCTTCCACAGAAAAAGAGGCCATATTATACTTGTAGCGCACAAGTACTTCATTGGGTTTCTGCATCCTTCTCGGGTGCAGTTCACGGGGGCCATAAACTGCTGCAAGCACCTTATTATTTCCCCATTCAAGGTAACATGAGCCATCAGCTCTTGAAAGCACACCCATCTCTACTTTCATGGGTCGGATCTCATCAACACGCCTTCCATCAAGGCGGAGACCCTCATCATCAATAAAACGTTCCGGTTTATCACTCATTACAAGTTCTCCAAAATCCTGCTCAGTATATTAAATATTAAAAGGCCGCTCAATTTTCATCTTCATCACTAAGCAGCACATCTACTTTTCGGCAAGCGTCTTCTGTGTAGTCCTTCTTACTACTGGTAAATGGTACAGGTTTTTCCTTTTCCTCGATTTCATCGGATTCTTCATAACGCAGGAAAGCACTAATATGGTTGGTCAATCCTGATGTGTGGGATTTATTTTCGATAATCTCTATGGCCTGTGTCAGCCTGTTCATATCCTCATCTTTACCCTTTAACCATATCCTTCCGTTTTGTCCTATGAAGATGTCACAATTGGATTCCTTTTTGAGCATTGAAACCATGGATCCATTATGACCGATGATACGTGGAACCTTCGTAGTGGATACATCTATAATCCTGCCTTCATCCAGACGGCGAAGACCTCGATCCTTCATTGAAAGTTCCACTTTCATGGAAGTATTAACATCTTTTATACGCAAAATCGCACAATCCCCGATGTCTATTTCCTTTCGCATCATTGAACTATCCACCCTTTTGGGATATTCAGATACATGAAGAAGTCCGTCATAAGGGGAGCCGATATCAAATATCCAGTTTGAAGAAGTAACTTCTATTACATAACCGATCACATAATCCCTGGGGGACGGTATGTACTTGCCTGAAAAAGGAACAACTGTTACACGGTTTTTATCATTGGCTACCCCGTAGAACAGTGAGTATACTTTGCCTTCATGCACATACGTACCTGTTCCAGCTTGCTTTTCATTTTCGGAAAGCATCTGACCGGGATAAACGATTTTGCGTTTCATCCTGAAATCTCCTTATAAGAGCTCAGTCTCAGCATCGCCTTTTGTGAGCCTGTTAATAAGACCATAAAAATCATTCTGCAATCCTGCGGGCATCCTGACTACAGCTGTCCAGGAACCATCATTTTCCCATTTATCTTTTACAAGGGTTCCGAAATTTGCTATTTCACCGTAAGATTTAGCTGCATATGAAGGAGGAACCTGTACCTTAACATCGACCTCTTCAAACCTGATAGGGATTATTGGACGAATTGCTTTCATCACAGTTTTTACCTGCTCATCAACACTTTTGAGAGGATCAATATGTACTTTTGCTTCTTCCATTGCAGTTTTAATACGGGCCGGTGGATGAGGTGCACGCGTTTGCGGATTAAGCGCATTATGAGCAATAATGCTTACAACCTGCTTTGTCTTTTCTTCAAGGAAATGTTTTCTCTGCTCCTGGGTAAGCTGTAATTCTCCATGCATTATGATGTTGCCTGCAACTTCATAAACATCATCCGTACCAAAACTGTTAATGATATCGGATTCTGCTGCATGGTCTCCTTTCTTTGCATCGGAGAAAATATCTTCAACAGCAAGAATTGTCTCCAGCTTTACATCATTTCCTTGCCTGTACTCAAGAGCACCATCCGGGTCAACCAACACTTCAAAATGGTTACTACCTTTCTTAAGACGGGCAATTAAAGCTTCATCAAGAGATACCATAATTTTTCACACCTTTACTGGATTTACTGTTCTGCTTCTTCATCTTCTGCTTCTTCGGTTTCATCTTTGTGGTTTTCAAGTATCCGCTCCACATAGGATTCAACCTGCTGACTGGAATATTTGGAGAACATCTTATCTTCCACTTTCACCACACCGACTTCCAGAGTGGATGCATCCAGTTTCATGTCTGAAGCATTGTAAAGGGCTTCCATACCAAGCATAATAGCTTCATCCAGATCCATTCCGTCCTTGTATTTTTCTTCGAAAACTTCCATGAAGGCGTTTCTACCTGCACCGATCGCTGTTGCCTTATATTCAAGTAGTGCTCCGCTTGGATCTGTTTCAAAGAGTTTTGGTGTGGAGCCATCAACACCTGCTATTAAAAGAGCTGTTCCATAAGGACGTACGCCTCCGTACTGAGTGTAGGTCTGCTTGTGATCACAAATCTTCTTTGAGAGCACATCAACGCTTATAGGCTCATCATAGGAGACAACATTAACCTGTGCTTCTACTCTGGCACGATCTACAAGAGCACGTGCATCAGCTACAAGTCCTGAAGTAGCTACCCCGATATGTTCATCAATCTGGAATATCTTTTCAATGGATTCAGCTTCAATCAAATGACTGGTAATTCTTTTGTCCACCAGGAGGACTACACCGTCACGGGCTTTGATTCCAGCAGCTGTGGTTCCTCTCTTTACTGCCTCACGGGCGTATTCTACCTGAAATAATCTGCCATCAGGACTAAAAACCGTGATCGCTCTATCATAACCCATTTGTGGTGCCATCTGCATTTCGTATCTATCTCCTATTAATTCTTATGCACGTGGTATCGATAACAACGTATAATATAGTTTCTATCCATTTATATGTGTTTGTCGTCAGGGACGCTATATGAATCCCTTTTTTCAATGTACTTTTCGGTTGCCGATCGCACAGTACCTGCAATTCCAAGCACATTTACAATTGCAGGATAACCACCTACTTTTGTAATTGTAGCAAGTATAGCCCGGGTCAGGTCTTCTGAACCTCGCTTGCAGCGAAGTATACCCATATTATCATTAAAATCAAGCAGCCTGATACCGGCCTGACTTGAACCAAAGTCGCCAATTAATGCAGCGGAATTGGAAAATATCTCATTGAGCAAATCCTCCCGTGAAACCCGCACCTCACATATTAATTCCAGTGCAAGATACCTTTTCGGGTCCCGAAGAGTAGGAGGGAGTACTTTCATTGACAAAGCTCCTGACTATTGTATTGAATAATGCGAACACCTTGCGGAGTTGAGGTATTTCTTCTGTTGCGTTTGATGATTCCTTCCGGAATAGTACTCAAAGCTGCATTTGCTTCATCCTCTTCCATACCGAACAACCCGGCAAGCGCAATCATTTCCCGGGGAGCCCGCATGTCATAGCAGGACATTGCATTGCTCGTAAGTATTGTGGGAACATTGTATTTTCTTGCAAGCTGTAAATTTTTCCTGAAATGTCCCAGAGCATGTACCCGCCTTCCACCCCTCTGGTTGATTATAGCATCAAGGTTGAATGCGATTGCCACTTCATTATCGTGGGCTGATTTTGCAAGGACATGATTAAAACCATTGTCTCTGCCGGTGGGAAGATTAGTCAGGACATCTACATTGGGATTTTCTACTGCACTGCGATTTATGGATTCACTGCCCCCATGAACCACAAGAACATCTACTTTCTTACGAAACTTCCCAACAAAACCATGAAGTTTTGAAGAATTACGGACTTCTATTTCCACACCCTGAACCAGTTCTATACCTTCATGCGAACCATCAGATGGTGGTTCCTTATCAATATGATTCGTTATACCAATTCCTGAATATCCAAGATGGTTTGCAACTGAAAGCATCTGGTTTACAGAACTTGAACCATCCGGAAGCACATGGACATTCAAGTCATAATAATCAGATCTGCTCAAAAAAATCCTCCAGCATTTCAAGGGCCTTATTCCTGTCTTTAGGATAAGTGGCGATTTTTATTTTGACAGCAATCGCATCAGAAGATGATTCTGCAACAAGTTTTCCAGAATATGCTTTCTGCTTGCTAAATCGTAGATGCAACATCAGCTGATCATCAAGACGCTCATCAAGTTGGCGAACAAGTTCATCTCTTTGGGATTTAGATAATTCCGAAACCAAGCGGTCCATAAAAGCGGAAGTTTCAGCCTTGCGCTTAAGATCCAGACTATACAAAGCCATCGGGTTACCGTAATGTCCATCCACAACCAGATAATTTATCTGATTATCGATATCCGGGGAGTTACGGATAACATCCGGTAAAAGAAATTTCAGGGCAGAGATTACTCTGTCCCTGTCTTCGGTTGCATGCGCAGTTACGCGCAATGTTATATAGTGAATCACTTGCCCTGGTTATTGTTGGACCGGACACTCGGCCTGGTTTTCTCCGTACCGGTTCCTTTACTGCGCATACCTCGACTCTTTCTTCCTGCGCTTGTTTTTCCACGGAAGGTACGTCCGCGGCTGGAACTGTCACACACCCAGTTGAGGTCCTTGTCTTTAACAATGGCAGGATGGAATGGATCCACAAGAATTGCTTCGAACCATTTGTTCTTTCCGTCTTCTCCTACCCAGTAAGAGTTGAGTACTTCCATGTTAGGATGGCGGCGTGAAGCCCTTTCCTCGGCAATTCTCTGGAGACTCTTTTCTCCAGTGATCTTATTTTTACCCATGTGCTGGGTCCTTCTTCCACGCATATAACGTGAATTACGCCTGCTTCCACGATGTACCTTTACACGTACGACTGTGATTCCCTGTTTTGCCTTATACCCAAGGGAACGTGCACGGTCTACACGGGTAGGCCTTTTTACACGGGTTACTGAGCCTTCACGTCTCCATTCCTGGAGTCTTTCCCATCTGAGATCCTTTACATAAGAATCATCAGGCCTTTTCCATGCGTCTCTTACATAACTGTAAAATGATTTTGACATTATTTCACCTTGTTTCATTCATTGACGGTTCAGCCATAAAGGCCACACTCCAACGGGATTTTTCCCGTAGATGAAACACGCCGCTAATACGACGGCAATATGATTTAAAGGTTTGTGTTACAAAAGAAAAGAAAAACGTGGGGCTGGTGAGATTCGAACTCACGATCGACGGGTCTCTCCGAACAACTGCGCTTAGCAGCTTTGACTGTTCTTATGAACACATATCAGTGCTCCAACGGTTCCTCACTGGCAAACCCCGTCGGGCAAGCCTCAGTAGACCCGTTGTTCATCATTTATCCGCTGGAGCCCGTCGCCATTCCTGGCTAGGCCACAGCCCCGCAAAACACGTTGCATGAAACGTGTAAGCATCCACCCAATACACCTCATATATAATATATTTACCGGTGCAGAGGCGGATAACCTGGCAAATATGTAATGAATTTAATCATAATCTTCAAGCAGATCTGCCAGTTCAATGCAAATCTTCTCCACCTGTGCTGTCATTTCCTGACGAGAGTGGCCCAACAAACGTCCCATATAAAAGGCCCCTCCTGCACCGACTCCTTCTTTCACATAGCCCTTTTCATACTGCTGGAGGCCTACAAGTTTAGATTTGCCAAATCCAAGATCTTCAGCAAACATATCTACTCCTATTTGTTTTGCCAAATCACGGAAATTTGCAGTTTCATCATTTGCCACATAGCTAGTAGTAACAATGGAAAGATTACTCGTATCCATTCCCATATGTTTTATGATACTGAATACGGCAGCCATCTGTGTTCCACCTGCAAGAATTACACGTGTACCATTACCTATACCGGAAACAAGTCCGGCAACCGCAGGCATCATGGGATCCCCCACACAGCGTACAGCTTCAAGAGGATCCTGCCTGAGTTTTCCGTGAGTGATATCTGAAGACTCAAGAGCTTGCTTTACAACCTGTGCTTTCAGTCCTATAGGATTCACTGAAGCACTACTACTCACTTTTCCATCATATCCCAGAGCGTTAAGAACCGCCTGAGCTGTTGTCGTCCCACCGGGAATACTCTCCCCAATAACTATGAAATCAGACTTTCCTTTGAGGTTCTTACCTGTTTCTTCTGCACGTTTGAAAACGGTGTGCGGATCATCTACTGCGATTTTATTACGTATATCCGCCCCTGCAGGAACTTCAAGGTCTATCATAGGTACTTTCGGAGTGAGTTTCATACCCGCACGCACAAACACATGAGGAACTCCCGTAGTAACCAGAACGGCCCGGGTAGTAAGCCCTGGCGTAGGAGTGTTAAAAGGAGGAGTCATAGGCAGAACGGGAACACTTATGATATTCCCCGTTTCCAGCACTTCAGCATCTCCTGCAGGAGTATAATCTGTCAGTTTGGCACTCTTTCCTGCGGCTGAAAGACCCTCTATATATGCAGTTTCAGTGTTGGAAAGCACGCATACGAAAAGAGGCTTTTCAGGTACATCTTTATGTCCAGGTAGGAATGAATCCATAATTACCACTGTTTTATTTTATAAATTCAATAGGTTCTTGCAATATAAATGGAATTGACTGCCTCTTCACCACACAGAGGGCATTTTTTACCCTTACAACCAGGTTGTTCATTCGGTATTCCGAGTATTCCGGCTCCAATGACATCTTCCATCTCTTTACCGCAATCTTCTCTTCCACACCAATAAGTTTGAACAATTCCATGAACCAGTTTATCTTTGATCCCTTCCAGACCCTCACAAAGGAAAATATGCTCCCTTAATTGTGCCTCAGCCTGTGAATACAGGTTTTTATGTATATCTGCGAAGGTCTCCTTTATGGTTGCAGATATATCCTCAAGTGGAATCTGTTCTTTTTCACCGGTATCCCTTCTTGCCATCATTGCTGCCTTATTTTTCAGGTCACGGGGACCAATTTCCAGCCTGATAGGTACTCCCTGCATCTCCCATTTGTAATATTTGGCACCCGGGCGCTTATCGCTATCATCAGTCTTGACCTTAATACCGGCATCCTTGAGCTCTTCTGAGACCTTTTTACAGGCTGCAAGAACTTCTTCGGGGTTTTTGAATATGATAGGAATAATAACAACCTGCACCGGGGCCACCTCAGGTGGAAGTACAAGTCCCTTGTCATCACCATGAGTGGAAATTAGTGCTGCAAGACAGCGTTCGGAAACACCATAACAGGCCTGGTGAGCATATACCTGTTCCCCTTCAGAATCTTCATAGGTTATTTCAAAAGTCTTTGCAAAATTGTCGCCCAAATGATGGGCAGTACCCACCTGAAGCGTCCTCCCGTCAGGCATCAGTGAATCAACAGCAATAGTATAATCCGCACCCGGGAACTTGTCCCATTCAGGTCTTCTGGAAGATAGTATCGGTATCGCAAGCCTGCGGTAGAATTCAGTATAGATCCTGATTGCCTCATCTACCTGCCAGGCTGCTTCATCCCATGTAGCATGAACTGTATGCGCTTCCTTGAAAGAAGTTATCTCCCTGAGGCGTATAAGAGGACGCGTGTGTTTTGTCTCATAACGGAATGTGTTGACAATCTGATACAGGCGCAAGGGAAGATCTGCATGAGAGCGCACCCAGAGCTTATACATAGGATATATGGCTGTTTCACTTGTGGGCCGCAGTGCAAGATTTACTTCAAGGGGAGATGTGCCCCCATGGGTCACCCAGTAGACCTCATCCTCAAATCCCTTTATGTGCTGTGCCTCTTTCATAAACTCGGGTTCAGGGACAAGCAGAGGAAACATTGTTTCTTCATGGTCCCTATCAAGAAGTTGCCTCATAATAGAATATGTTTTTTTTCTGATAGTGAAACCAAAGGGATGCCAAACATAAATACCCTTTACAGGGTAACGTACATCCATTATCTTTGCAATTTGGAGTAATTCATTATACCATTCACTGAAATTATCTTTTGATGGCAATGATGCTTCTTTTTCCTGTTCGCCCATAAAGTCACCAGAAATTGTTTTTAAAAATCCTGCGAAGATAAACAGGTCCATTATTTATAGTCATTTCCAAGGGGTTGGATATTTTCAGAAGTGTCAACCTTAAGATCAGCAGAATCTGCATCCAGAATTACCATCCCTGTCTTAAGTGCTGATGCCTCCTCCGGAGTAAGATTGCTGCATGATGCCTTCTCAGATATAATAGTACTGTTACCCAGTGGATCTTCCATTATGACGGTAAGATCAACCTTGCTGGAAAGTGCATCATTTAACCTTTCCAGAATGTTTTTCCCTGCAGCCTCTTTTTCCGGATCATCTTCCGACCATTTTATTGCAGTTTCCACTACATCCCTGACTCTGTAGAGCAATCCTTCAATATTTGTCACATAGGAATCAGAAACATTACCTGGTTCGACAACAATACCAAGTTCAGGAATTCTTATAGTTCCAGATATTGACCGGATAACCCTGCAGTTAAGGTCTTCTTCCTTTTCTATTTTCAATTCACAACGTATCGGCTCTTTCTGAGCCAGGATCATAGTGTCTGTAAAACGAAAACCACACCCGCAACGACTCGTTACATACATAACTTCACCAAAAAAAGGTATATCGTCACTCTGCCAGTGTATGATCATTTCATTATGGCAAAGGGGACATGTGGTTTGGGTATCAAATCCCTCTTTCCTTTCGCTTTCTGGGTTCAATATCTCCCACCAATTACCTTGGACCTGTCTATTTTTACGCCGGTTGGTGTTACCAATACCTGATCTTCTTTAATCCCCGCGATATCACCGTGGACATCGATTATAACTTCCTTGAGATCTTTCAAAGCACGGTCCAACATCAATTTATCAGCCTTTATATTGGAAATATCAATCATAAGGATATTACCGTCATATATTTCCTTTTTAAGGGACGGTAATTCGTTAAGATTGGTAAGTTCAGCAACCCTTACGTAAGTTTCAGCAGGTTCTTCATCCATTACCTCTTCATATTTACCAAGATCAAGTTCCGTGTACTCCTCTGCAGAAGAAGTAGCTTTAGTTCCACTTCCGAACAATTTGTCCATGAATGCCATAGTCCGCACCTTTTATTTTGAATTAAAGAACTAATGTCCTTATAACGTTCATTATATTTTAAAGATATCTTTGTCTTAAAGTTCCAGATTCCAGAACTCATCACCCACATAATGCAGGGATTCTACTGCTTTGCCTGAATCCGCAACCATCTGTGGTCCAGGCACAAGGGCCTTTCCGATAGCCAGTGGTTTATTATGAGCTTCCTCTTTTATAACGACAATGTCCCCTTCTTTGATAACAGGATCTGCCGAAACAATACCTGGGCTCATTATATCCGCGCCATTAATAACAAATTTAACGGCACCCTGGTCCACAACTACCACGTATTCATTTATACCATATTCAAGCACGCCCCTAACTGTAGGGTGCCAATCTTCCTCATATTTGAAGAATAATATTTTACCCTCTACAATGAGGACTTCCATGTCATCTGCCCGGGCACTTTCTATTTTACTATCTTCAAGACGGCTAATCTTGCCAAACTTTTCTTCCATTCCTTCAAAAAGTTTCTTCCTATCGGATTTCCTCAATTGTACCCTTGATTTTACCTTCAACGTATCACCCGGACGGATAATCTGATTGTATTAGAATAAAAGCTGCCATAAGGATTTAAACCTTTATGCCTAAACCGGTTTGTTCACTTTGCCTAAATTATTTAAACCCATTGTCGTATTTAGTGAAAAATATATCTGACAATCTTGATTATCGATTACACATATGAACCTACAGAATAATCTGAATTTTCAGGTCTTTAAAAGGAGAATATTATGAATAAATATGATGCCATTGTAATTGGTGCAGGAGCAACAGGCCTGCTTGCCGCACTGACACTTTCAAAACACGGAAAGAAAGTACTGGTACTTGAAAAAAATTACCAGGTTGGGGGAAACTGTAACAGTTACGATGTTGATGGTTTCCAGGTCGATACAGGACCCCATGCTATAACTCATCTGGAAGCAGGTCCTTTGAAAAGATTGATGGAAAATTACTTTGATTATCTTCCTATTTTCGAAGATTACGGAAATTATTTTGTCAGAACTGAACGCAATTTTCTAAAAGTACCTTCTAACCTAAAGGAATTTGCTGTATTCGATGCACTGCCCCGCAAAGACAGATTACTTATCGCACAGACCCTCACCAAAGAATTGACACTTTCTACCTTCGGTGTCGACCTTTCAAAAAAATCTGTATATGATGCACTGCCAAAGACACTATCCACCGATTCATATAATTTTGTTGATGCAATCTCTCATTTTCTCTCCGGTAAGTCAATGAAGGAAACCTCGGTACACAGAATATTAACAGGGAGCAGTTTTGTCAGGGACAGTATTACACAGGCACAATTTGCCAGTATTGTATCAAAGCCTGACAGACCGCCTGTGGAATCTATTCTCCAATCCATCATCCCTGCAAATTACCATAATCAATTACAACTTCGGTTTAACAGTGTATCAAGCCAGTTTTCATCTCTTGGAAGACTTGCAACAAACAAGGCAAACTATTCGCAGGGATATCCAAGAAAAGGTCTCAAAGCACTGCTCAATGCAATACTGTATTCTTTACCCGATTCTGTTGATATAAAGACGGAAAGTAAGGCCAAAAAGATACTTGTTGAAAACGGTCAGGTAACAGGAGTGGAAAGCGATGAAATATATCTTGCAGACATAGTCATACACACCGGTTTTGTAAAAAACTTACCCGAATTAGTGCAAGATTTACCCCACAATTATATCGAGGAGTTGGACGGAATTGTTAATAGTAAGAGCCTGACTGTATGGCTGGGTCTTGATGAGACAAGGAAAGAATTCAACTACAGGGGTTCTGAAATCTGGTTTAAGGATAATGCCTATTGGGCAATGCCAATAAGTAACTATGATCCAACCCTTGCTCCGCCGGGGAAACAACTTGTAGGTTTTGCTTTTGCAATAGATGACTCTTCTCCTGAAAAGAAAGAAACAAAAAAAGCCCATGAGACCATATACACAGCTGTTCCAGACATTCAGGACCATATTGAAATGCAACATGACCAGATAACCATTCCTGAAAAAGCTGCAGTTACCATAAATGGCCATTTTGCAGGGATAAGAACACCCGTAAGGAATCTTTATGTGGCGGGTACAGATACCGATAGCCGCAGTATGGGAGTCACTCGTGCAGCCTATTCCATAATTGAAATGCTAAGAATATTAAACGAAGATTCAAACCTGCATTGAAACATGTATATTATGTTTCTTAAAAATTGGATTGCAACAACCATTTTGGCATTCAGTATAAAAGATTCGTGAAATATTTAAAGCTAAATTATTTAAACCCATTGTAGTATTAGGATAATCAGAATATCAGCTTTTCATGGAGATTACTTATTATGATCAAGGAAGTTACCGATCAATATAATGCACAAAAAATCGAGGAAAAAGTCCACAATTTCTGGGAGGATAACCAGGCCTACATGAAAGTAAGAGAACATCGCCGTGGAGAAAAGCGATTTTTCTTTGTGGACGGCCCGCCATATACTACCGGACATATACATCTGGGTACCGCCTGGAACAAAATTATCAAAGACTCCATACTTCGTTACAAATCCATGAATGGGCATGATATTGTAGACCGGGCCGGTTGGGACATGCACGGCCTTCCCATAGAAGTAAAAGTTGAAGGCGTTCTGGGTTTTGAATCAAAAAAAGATATTGAAAGCTATGGTGTCGAAAAATTCGTTGATAAATGCAAGGAATTTGCCCTGAAACAAAAGGACGCCATGACAGACCAGTTCCGCACCCTTGGCACATGGCTGGACTGGGAAGACCCTTACATGACCCTCAAGGATGAATATATAGAAGCTGCCTGGTGGACCCTCAAACAGGCTTACGAAAAAGATCTGCTTGAAGTGGGTAAAAGGGTAGTGAACTGGTGCCCCCGCTGTGAAACAGCAATTGCAGATTCTGAAGTTGAGTATGAGGATCGTACTGACCCTTCCATTTTCATCAAATTTGCATTAAAAGATGAAAATGACACTTATATTGTCATATGGACGACCACACCCTGGACCATCCCTGCAAATATGGCTGTGGCTGTAAATCCTGATTTTGAATATGCAAAAGTCAGGGCCTTGAAAGAGGATAGGGAAGAAATACTCATAATGGCCTCCGATCTTGTGGAAAGTGTACTTAAAAAGGGACGATACACAGATTATGAAATCATTGAAACAATGCCAGGTGAAGATGTTGCAGGAATGGAATACAAGCATCCACTTGCAGAAAACATACCAGAACAGGCCAAATTTGATCATCGGGTTTATCTTGCCGATTTTGTAACTGCTGAAAATACAGGTTGTGTCCACATTGCACCCGGTCATGGTGTGGACGACTTTGATGTAGGAAAAGCAAATGATATTCCTGCTTTTTGCCCTGTTGGCTCAAACGGCCACTACACCAATGAAGCCGGCAAATATGAAGGTATGAACATCCGGGATGCAAACAATGTTGTGATGGAAGACCTTGATGCAAAAAGCCTCCTGCTTTCAGATGATACCATCTCACACCGTTATGGCCATTGCTGGAGATGCAAGACACCAATCATCTATCTTGCCACCAAACAGTGGTTTATCAAGATCGGTGACCTGAAGGAAGATATGCTTGCAGAAATTAAAAAGGTTGACTGGCATCCTGATTGGGCCGGTTCTGCAAGATTCAGGGACTGGATCGAAGGGGCCAGGGACTGGTGCATATCCAGACAGCGCTACTGGGGAATCCCCCTGCCTGTATGGAGATGTGAAGAATGTGAATCCCTCAAGGTCGTGGGAACCCGCAAAGAATTGCAGGAAATTGCCGATGTAGATCCAAACACCGAGCTCCACAGGCCCTATGTGGACGATATCAAATTAACATGTGACTGCGGCGGCCGTATGTCGAGGATTGAGGATGTTTTTGATGTATGGTTTGACTCCGCAGTGGCATCCTGGGCCACACTGAACTATCCCCACCGGGAAGACCAGTTCAAAGAATGGTGGCCTGCAGATTTCATAACAGAAGGACATGACCAGACCAGAGGGTGGTTCTATTCCCAGCTCGGCGCCAGCATGGTGGCCTTTGGACAGGCTCCTTACAAGAGTGTGCTGATGCACGGGTTTACACTGGATAGCACAGGAAAGAAAATGTCAAAGAGCCTGGGTAATGTGGTACAGCCACATGAAGTTATTGAGAAATATGGTGCGGATTCCCTGCGTTGCTATGTGCTTTCTTCAAGTGCCCCGTGGGACGACCTGAAATTTAACCAGGATGAACTTGCAACGATCCACCGCACAATAAATATTCTCTGGAATGTCTATCGTTTCCCTCTTCCCTACATGGCCCTGGATAAATTTGATCCACAGGAGGTCTCTTTTGAAGCAGTTGAACCATACCTGCGCAAAGAAGACCGCTGGATATTATCCAGAATGCAATCCGTGATAGAAGAAGTGGACAGGTCAATGGAACAGTACCTCCTGCATCGTGCTATCAGGACCATCAATGAGTTTGTATTGGAAGATCTTTCCCGGTGGTACATCCAGCTCATTCGACCACGTACCTGGAATGAGGCGGATGATCCTGACAAACTGGCAGTATACAGGGTTCTTTATGATGTATTTGTAAACCTCTGCAAAGTAATTGCCCCTTTCATGCCCCATCTGGCAGAAGAAATGTATGAAAATGTTGTGAAAAACGTTGATCAAGATGCTGCTTTGACTGTTCACATGTGTAACTGGCCAAAAGTGGATGAATCCCTCAAGGATACCGATCTTGAAGAAAAAATGACAGCTGTGCGTGCCATGGTTGAAGCCGCATCCAATGCGCGCCAGAAAGTAAAAAGAAAACTACGCTGGCCGGTCAGCCGCATAGTCATTGAGCCTGAGAACAGACAGGTCTATGATGCTGTAATGGATCTGCGTTTTGTCCTAATGGACCAGACAAATGCCAGGGATATAGATCTTGTGGAAGTTGAGCACAGCTGGGATGAACTTGGAGTAGAGGCATCTCCAAATCACAGTGCCATAGGACCGGTCTTCAAACAGGATGCAGGCAAAGTCATCCAATATATCCAGAAAGCAGATGCAAATGAATTGAAAAAAGGACTGGCAAATGGAGAGATGGAGATTTCCCTTGACGGTGAATCTGCAACCTTAACCCCGGAGATGGTCAAATTTGAGGATAGAGTACCTTCAATGGTTGCTGTAGCAGATTTCAGCGGAGGGAGAATCTATGTAGATGCAAACCTCACCAGAGACATTGAATCCGAAGGTTTTGCCCGTGAAGTGATCCGCAGGATACAGGACATGCGAAAGGAACTCGACCTGGAAGTGGATGAGAACATCCTTGCACATATCCGTATAGATGACGAAAGAATTGTCGACCTAGTGCTGGACAGGGAAAACTACATCGCAAAAGAGGTCAGATCACAGGTTCAGGTAATTGGCTTTGATGTGGATGCTACAGGCACTCTGGTAAAAGACTGGAATGTGGAAGGCATAGATGTGCATATTGGAATATCCCCTGCTAAATGAGGAATTTGAATGGAATATGACAAATGGGAACCAATATACAAAAAAATAGTAGAAGATTTCGGTTTTTCCGAAGATGCTGATGCTGATGCTGCACAGCTTCTTTCAAATCTTCTCATCGGACCTGTAAAGGCGGACCTAAACGATCTTACTGATGTTATCAAGGGCAAAGATACATTAATTTGCGGTAATGCGCCCACACTGAAAAAAGATCTTGAACAGGTGAACCCTTCAGACCATGTGATCATTGCTGCCGACGGAGCAACATCAGTCTTGCTTGAGCAAGGCCTTATTCCGGACGTGATCGTAACTGATCTTGACGGCGATGTTGAAAAAGAGATCGAAGCAAACAAGAAAGGAGCCCTAATGGTAGTGCATGCCCATGGAGACAATACAGGCAAAATTCTTTCTTTTGTACCTCTTTTGACCAATATTATCGGTACATCCCAGACAAAACCTCCACATGGGCTGTACAATTTTGGGGGCTTTACAGACGGTGATAGGTGTGTTTTCATGGCTCATCAACTGGGGGCAACTTCCATGACCCTGGTAGGTTTTGATTTTGATGATGACAATGTCGATGAAATCAAAAAGAAAAAACTTAACTGGGCACGTCGGCTTATTGAAGGATTTGCATGAAAGTGCCGCCCAGATAACCTATATATAACTTCGTATTAATTTATATCTAGAACTTCAATGCAAACTCTGGTAATCTGTATAGACCGGGACAACGACCTTGGGGACAAAGCAGGGGTCCAAACACCAATTGTAGGCAGAGAGGCTCACGTAGATGCTGCTGTCAGGCTTGCGTCTGCAGATCCGGAAGATTCAGATGTCAATACACTGTTTGGCGGAATCCGTGTTTATGACGAGCTGAAAGAAAAAGGAACCGATGTTGAACTGGTCTCTTTTGCAGGAGACCGGAATGTAGGTGTGATTTCCGATCAGCGCATATCACGCCAGCTTGATGATGTACTTTCCCGCTATGCCCCACAAGAGGCTATTTTTGTTTCTGATGGAGCTGAAGATGAAACCCTTTTACCCATTGTTCAATCAAGAATAAAAATCGATTCGGTAAAAAGGATAGTTGTCAAACAAAGTGCAAATCTTGAAAGTACATATTACATTCTAAAACATGCATTCAATGACCCCAAGATTTCCCAGACATTTTTTGTCCCCCTGGGACTTGCAGCTCTTATCTATGCCATATTCCTCCTGGCCCGATATCCCGAAGGAGCAATTATTGGAATCTCCGCTGCTATTGGCATTTATATGTTATACAGGGGATTCAATCTGGACGAATCATTTGTTATTGCCAGGGAGAAGATGAAACAAGCCTTCTATGCGGGCCAGATGACCTTTGTCACCTATATGGCCGCAGGGTTACTGACAATAATCGCAACCATAATAGGAGCTCTGGAATTGTGGGGCTACTATACAACAGGAGGTGGCTGGTATTATGGCCTGATTACTCTTGTGACCGTTTTCATAAATAAATCCGTATGGTGGTATGTTTCAGCCTTCCTTTTTGCGATTGCAGGAAAGATAATTGACCTAAAAATGGAAAAACATTTTTGCTGGAGAAAACTATCTCCTGCTCTCTTTGTGATTGCAACAGGTTTTCTCTTATGGGGCTCTAGCGAATACATTTTATCAATAAGTTCCCTGCCGTCCGAAGCTACCGCAGGTAGTTTCAGCTTACAATATTTCATTTACTCGGTAGTGTTTTCCATAATTTCAGCCCTTGCAGGTGTAAAACTATCCATTTCAGGTAATAAAGAGAAATAAAAATGGACAGGGAAATTTCTTTTGCCATAATTGGAGGCGTAGGTTTCCTCAAAAATAATGGTTATGAAAAAATGACCATTTCAAGTACATACGGGGATGTGGAGTGTTTTATTGGTAAAACCAGGGGTATCAACTTTGCCTTCATACCCAGACATTCGATATCAGGGCCGCATATCCCTCCTCACAGGATCAACTATCATGCCATAATATGTGCAGTAAAAAAACTTGGCATCAAACAGGTAATAGCCACAAATTCTGTAGGTTCCATGAAAGGCCACCCTACAGGCTCGTTTTTTATCCCTGATGATTTCATTGATTTTACTAAAGGGCGCGAATCCACATATTATCATAACCAGACCGTACATGTGGACATGAACCAACCATACTGCCCAAGGCTCAGAGAATCTCTCATGAATGCTTTGCAAGAAAACAGGGAAGACCTCTTTGAAGGAACATACGTATGTACTGAAGGGCCACGTTTTGAAACAAAAGCAGAGATACAAATGATGGCTTCATTTGGGGATGTTGTAGGTATGACCGGCCTGCCGGAAGTTATACTTGCCCGTGAAATGAAAATATGTTATGCCTCAATATGTACAGTTACCAACCCTGCATGTGGCATGGAAAATGAAAGATTGACCGCAGATGAAGTGGTTGGTGTACTTAAAAAACGGGAAAAAGTACTATTTGATCTTATTATCAACACATTCCTTTGTATGGATGAGAAAAGGACATGTATATGCAGCCTGGCAAAAGATCAGGCATGTCTTTAAGATCAGACAACATCCTTAGATGTATCAATATGGACTCCGTCTGCCACATTGAACTTGATAACATCAGAAGTAGGTACCATACCCCTGATCTTCGGGATTGAGAGTTTGTTTATTATTTGATCCGATGATCTTTCAATGAGTACGTCAAATATCACATCTGCAGAATTGAAGAGATCACTTTCAAGTGCTTCAGGACTACTTCTTTTAAGGCTGTAAAGGTAGGTTTGGGAAGCCATCTGTTTTGTTGTTTCATAGAGCATGTTTAATAGACGTTTTACCAGGCCTCTATGGACATTAAGATTGGTATAAAAGGAAAAAGTATCAAATATTACATTCACCTCATCATCCTCCGCATCCAGAGCAATATTCTGTAGATTGTATTCGGTGAATTCTATTATCTTCGAATCAACAAACTCATTGCCCACACTGCTGACCATTTCTCCAGTTTGCGTAAAGTAGTATTCTCCATAAACATCAACAAAAATAATATTGGATGGATCAAAGCCTAAGTTTACTATGTCCTGATGGATATATTTAGGTCGCCGACCCGTAGCAAAATAATAGGTTTTCCTTGTCTGAGAAAACTGGTACAGGAAAACCTCGGACATCGAGAGAGGATCTGCAGAAAAATAGACCAATGAACTTGACGGAAGACCACCACTGAGACTGTCATCAAGTAAGGATATGCCCGTGGGCATAACAATAGATTTTGATTCATCAGCAGATGCACTTCCTGAATATCTATTTGAATTGCCCAGGACATTCTTGTTCCTGGGAGGTTGTGTCATTTGCTGAACTTCAAGATGTCCATTATTGTTATTCTGCATATCCTACCCTTCACTACTAACTATTAGTATATGGAGCATATTTATAAAACTTTACGCTAAAATATATTGAATAATATTTGATTAAATATATATTACTATACGAAGAAGACGCTTACTTTATAAAAGGGAAATACGTCTATCAGAGAATATGACCCTCTGGACTCTTCTCTATCCTTTAAAAGGAAAGGTCACAGTAATGCTGATTAAAGACCGAAAAAAAACTCCTGCAATAGTAGGTGAACTAACCCTGCGAAGTACCAGCGCAGGACCACGACCCTTACGATTTCTGGTATCGAAAGATAAGAAGCAGGATTACCGTTCACCCGAGGAATTTATTGAGCTACTCAGACGTTCGGAGAGAATATTGATTACCAGGCAGGGAAATGCCAAAACCCACCAAAAAATTATCGAAATGCTCGGAGGTTTCCACCTTACGGGTGAAATGGTAGATGTGTGTCGTTTTTGTCTGCTCAATAAGGAATTCAATTTTGTGAACAAGAAATCTATTTCTCATCAGGGAGAACGCATCTGTGAAACGTGTGCACAGGAAGAACTGAAACGAGCGCTGCGTAATTCCCAATGCCATTATTCTGATGAGGCCATACAGCGTATATTTGATGTTTTAAACAAGACAAAAGACCTTGACCGCACCATAGGCATGCTAAATCCTGAAGAAATTGATTCGGAAGTTACAAGATACGACACAATAGCTTCAAAAGAAGATCAGAACCCATATCCAATAAATAAACTTCCAATATCCGATCAATTCAAGAAATCATTATTAAAAAAATCTAAAACCCTATTACCGGTACAGAGTATTGCTGTACGCAAGGGTTTACTAAAAGGAAATAACCTGCTTGTGACCTCTGCAACAGCTACCGGTAAAACATTGATCGGGGAGATGGCCGGTATTGAGAATATTCTTAAAAAAAGAGGCAAGATGCTTTATCTTGTGCCGCTGGTTGCTCTGGCAAACCAGAAATATAGCCAGTTCACTGGAAAGTATAAAGATTTTGGACTCCAGACCTCAATACGCATAGGAAGTTCTCGTATAAAAACGCGCAAAACGGAAAAAATGTCACGTTCTCTTGATACGGACATTATTGTCGGAACCTATGAAGGGATCGACCACATTATGCGTTCTTCCAAAGCAGATATGCTGGGTCAAATTGGTACAGTGGTTATAGATGAAGTCCATATGCTGGAAGATGAAGAACGCGGGCACCGTCTTGATGGTGTTATCGGACGTCTCAAATATGCATCACCAGGGGCACAGTTCATTTATCTTTCTGCAACAGTAGGAAGTCCCCACGCCCTTGCAAAACATCTGGATGCTGAGCTTGTGGAGTATGAACATCGTCCGGTCCCGATTGAGAGACACCTTATATTTTGCCCCCAGCAAAGCAAATTGAGAATAATGACCCGTCTTATACGTGAGGAATATAATCAGGTATCTTCAAAGGGTCATAAGGGCCAGACCATCGTCTTTACAAATTCCCGTAGAAACTGCCACCGTCTTGCAAATGCCCTGCCAATCCCGGCATCTGCTTATCATGCGGGACTGGCCAATCCGGAACGTAAAAAAGTTGAGGACAGATTTGCCTCCGGAAAACTTCCTGTGGTAGTGACAACAGCAGCCCTGGCAGCAGGTGTTGATTTCCCTGCCTCACAGGTGATATTTGAATCCCTTGCAATGGGAATTGACTGGATAAACCTGCAAGAATTCTTACAAATGCTTGGAAGAGCAGGAAGACCGGACTATCATGACAGAGGCGTGGTAGTTTTACTTGCAAGTCCTGATAAGACATACGGGGGCGGACAGGCCGTGACAGAAGACGAGATGGCGGTAAAACTGCTCAAAGGCCAGATGGAAGAAATGAATTTGAAATATGGCCAGGAAGAGCAGGAAGAGGAAGTACTGGCTTCGGTCGCGGTCACAAATTCAAAAGCCGACCTGAACTATATATGCAGCAAGATGGTGGAGGATATTGACCTTAATTCCATTGTAAATAAATTGAAAAGATACCGATTCCTGACACAGAAAGGCGATGCTATCAAATTGACCCGAATGGGCGGTATTGCAGCCCGACATTTCCTCTCTGCTTCACGTGCGTTCCTTATCCGGGATGCAGTACGTGCAGGTCAGGACCCGATCGAGATTGCAGCTAATCTAGAATTCTTCGATGCGGTTTACTTTAAGTTTGCACCCCAGATATCAGCAGCGCTGAACGTGAATATGCCATCCCGGGTATTTCAGGGAGCTGCTCTGGATATTGTATTTGAAGGAGATAATCTATCCCAGCTGGAAGAGAAGATCCGGGATCAACTCTTCGAATTTGCTACTGATTTTTTGACATGCGGATGTAAAGAAAGCCCTTATTGTGGATGTGCTGAAAAGAATTTTTCCGAAATGATAATCAGGATGCGCGCTAGTGGTCGCGATCCAGAGAAGATTGCAGCCAGGCTGAACGAAAAGTATGGTATAAGTGCCTATGTGGGTGATCTTTATGGTTACCTTGATGGAGTTATCCGCAACCTTGATGCCATTGAAATGATGGCAAGTGCCCATTCAAAACCGGATATAGCAAAACAGGCAAAGGATCTGAAAAAGAGTGTGGAAGCCGGCAGATGAAATGCAAAACATATTAAGGCATAAGGTTTATGAAATCTGGAAACGAGGACAAGGTTATGGCTGAGGAAAAAAAAGAAGGGCAATCCCAAAAAAAGAATATGAAAATTAAGTTGCATAAACCAGAGCATTTCAATCAGGTATACGCCATCGGGGCAATGGGGGGACACAGTCCCTATGATTTCAGGATATGTTTTTATAATGATACCCCTCGCGGAGTATCAAATGACAATGAACAGGTTATAGAGCGTAACTTAGAATCAGAAGTAATCCTGTCACCTCTGGCCGCACTGGAACTCTCCAGATGGCTCGACCAACACATCAAGGAATATGAAACTGCTTTTGGCCCGATTTCCAGAAAAAGTGCGCAAAGTACTTCTACCAAAAAGCCGGTAGATGATGACAGTTCACATCTTCAGGGGTATATCTGAACAGGTAGCAAATATATTTAAACCTGCAGGATTATAATCGTTAGGCATAAATAGGGGAGACTACAGTTTACATTCGCGTATTTTAACTTAATCTATATTTAAAAATAATATTTGTGTGAGGATTTTATTTTGTTCCCGAATAAGAAGGTACAGAAACTTGTTGGATCCAGAATTCAGGTTGAAATGAAAGGTGACCACAGTTTACTTGATGGTATTCTGAAAAGCGCCGATGATTATATGAATCTCCATCTGGAAGACACGTTTGAGATGGTTGAAGAGGAGCGTCAGCGTTCATTGGGCTCTGTAGTATTGAGAGGAAACAACATTATCTTGATCGTACCGGCTGAAACACAATAATTCACGGGTTATTCATGGAAATTGAAGAAGAGGCATTGAGTCTAATTCGCAAGCATCATGACGGCGTATATCAGAATGAGCTATGGAAGGACCTAAACATTGATAGTCGTAAGTGCTCCCGCCTGATTTCCCGCATGATGAAAGAAGGAAAGATTATCAGGGAACCAGCTGTAGCTAACGGGTCACGCACCTATCTTATTAAAGCGACAACACCGGATGAGAAATCCTATGAACTTATGCTTGCAGCAGGAATGTTCTCTCCGTGTACAGGTTGCAGGCTTGCGTGCCACCCCGAACATTGCGAATCTCTTACAGAATGGATATTAAGGCTTGTCAAGGAAAAACAAAATCAGGCCTGACAAAAACTATATATACTAGTAACGTATAGTAGGGTCGCTTTTAGATAGCGGCCAACTGTGCTCCGATAGTGTAGTCCGGCCAATCATTCCGGCCTTTCGAGCCGAAGACTCGGGTTCGAATCCCGATCGGAGCACCATACATCTCTTTCGTAGTTCTGTGACATACTGTTTCTTTTCATAATTATGAATAAGAAGTAAGGATTCTTTTTCCCACTTCCCAAAATCAATCCATTTAGTATTTAAACAAGGATGCTGGAGCGCTGTAGAAATGCCATTAACAATCAGACCTATTATCTAAAGAGCAGCCACATCCTGCATTTTATAAAATTACATTTACCAAAAAAATCTCTGCATATTTTATACAGAAATTGAAAATGGCTTAAATGCAATTGATTTCACTTCTAATTTTAATGGAAGAAAATTATTTATCTATAACTTCCATATATTTTATGACCTTTGTTCCCTTCAAATCCCCTTTAAGTAATTCCACTCCCTGCATTTTCAGTATTTTTGGCACGTTTCCTGAAAGGGACTTCATGTAAGAAGGCGGAATCTGGGCTGCTTTGAGATTTGGACAATGTTTGAGTATTTCCAGAATATCTATGTCGCTTGGTCTGAACGAAAAGTGGATGAAATTTTCATCTTCGCCCAGTCTGTTAATTTCATTTCTTGAATTCAACATTCTTATTTTCAAATAATATACCCCCATATACAATTTTACAGCATAGATTATAAACTTTATTATTGCAATTTTTAGAAACAAAGTTACTTTCTATGAATAATTGTATTGAGGAATTAGTAAAAATAGTTAGCATTACCGCCGATACGACGGCAATGATCAATAAATATAATAATTGTAAAATTCAGTACCTAAAGTTATTTCAACAGGTTGGTGCTTCTAACACCTCTCTGACATCACTCATTTTCTGGAGATAACCTGCCCCCAGATTTGTAATTAAATAGCGATTTGATGCTTTTGTGATAAGTCCCTGATCTATAAGAGCTTCAAGGTAATTATCTGCACGATTAAAATTCAGATTTGCCTTATATACGATAGAAGTTTTTGTTGCTTCTGTTCTCTGTACAACTTTAAGTATGTCTATCATAATTTCGAGTTTACCACGTCTCATGTGTACCACCACTTGCAATTCATAATGAATATGAATTTGCTTGCAATATACTATCTGTGCAAAATTACTATAAATAACTTGTGAATTTTTAAAAATGTCATACTCATCATTATTATGTACTAAAGGTTCGTAAGAATCATCAGAACGCAATAGTCAGAATACCAAAGCTTATTATCGCCGAAATACCACATTTGAGCATGTTATACCGTACACTTGGAAAAACAGGTGAGAAAGTTTCATCCCTTGGGCTGGGTTGTATGCGGCTGCCCACCATAGACGGCGATCCAGGGCACATTGATGAGCAAAGAGCTTGCGAGATAATTCACTATGCCATTGACCAGGGCATAAATTATCTTGATACCGCATACCCCTACCATGAAGGTAAAAGTGAACCCATGCTGGCTAAAGCGTTGCAAAATGGTTACAGAGACAAAGTAAATATTGCCACCAAAATGCCATCATGGAACATTGAAAGCCGGGAAGACATGGATCTTTACTTTGATGAACAGCTTGAAAGGCTTGGTACAGATTACGTTGATTTCTATCTAATTCATACTCTCAACCGGGATTTTTGGCCAAAACTATTGGAACTTGGCCTGTTTGATTTCCTTGATCAGATTAAAAAAGATGGAAGAGCTCGTTATGTGGGATTTTCTTTCCACGATGAGACCTCTTTATTCAAGGAAATCGTTGATGCCTACCCCTGGGATGTCTGTCAGATCCAGTACAACTACCTTGACATCGATTATCAGGCAGGCCACGAAGGTTTACTTTATGCAGCATCGCGAAACCTTGGAGTGATAATCATGGAGCCTTTAAGGGGAGGCTGCCTGGCCGATATGGTACCAGATGACATTATGAAAATCTGGGACAAAAGCGAAGTCAAACGTACCCCGGCAGAATGGGGATTGAGCTATATCTGGGATCTTGAACAGGTAAGTATGGTCTTAAGCGGTATGAGCAATCTCGAGCAACTGAAAGAAAATCTAGCAACAGCAAATAAGGCATTGCCACATTCCCTGACTGAAAAAGACCATTCACTGATACGTGAGGTACGGGAAATCTACCGCGACAAACTTGTTGTTGATTGCACAGGTTGCAGGTATTGCCTGCCATGTCCTGCAGGTGTGCAGATCCCCCTCAATTTCAAGTACCTCAATAATGCTATGCTTTATGAAAATATAGAAGATGCCAGCAGGGCTTATGCATCCCACGTAGGAGATGAACGTAAGGCATCAAACTGCATAGATTGCGGACAATGTGCAGAGCGCTGCCCCCAGGAAATACCCATTCCGGAAATGCTTGCAGAAGTCACAAGGTTACTGGAAAAATAAGTTCTTTTCTTTTGAGCAGGGGACAAATTTGACATTAAATGTTGCGTGCCTATTGCTTTTCCTTCCTGATAATAATTATACAATTGTCAGGCATACATTGGCAAAAAAGGTAAATTGAAAGGTAATAGATAATGCCCCATGAACGCAACACAATGCTGGCACAGGAGAATATTGGCAGCCTGATAGTAAAACTGGCAGCTCCGGCTATAGTTGGTCTTGTAGTGCAGGCCTTATATAATCTGGTTGACACAATTTTCATCGGCCGCGGGCTTGGCGAGGATAGTGTACTGGGAATTGCCGGGATTTCAGTGGCGTTCCCGGTACAAATGCTGATGCTGGCAATTGCACTTGGCGTGGGAGTTGGGGGCGCATCAATTATCTCCAGATCCCTGGGCGGTGGAAAGCAGCAGATTGCAGAAAAGACTGTGGGCAACATGGCCACCATGGTAACAGTTGCAAGCCTGCTGTTCACAGTTGCAGGTTTGGCCTTTATGGAAGAGTTGCTCGCCCTCTTTGGTGCCTCTGCTGAAGTGATGCCCTATGCTGCAGACTATACATATTACATCCTGCTTGGAACGGTCTTTTTCACCTTTTCGGCTGCCATGAACAACTCAATCCGCGCCGAAGGAAACACTTCATTTGCAATGCTTATTATGGTCATATCCAGTGTTGCCAACATTGTGCTGGACCCTCTTTTTATCTTTGAATTTGGAATGGGAATAAAAGGTGCTGCTATTGCAACGGTGATCTCGCAGATAATAGGCACCATAATGGTATTCTACTATTACGCCTCCGGAAAAGCCACAGTTCCATTCAGTTTAACCTCCCTGCGCCCTGATATGTCAATAGTAAACGAGTCAACATACATCGGCATGTCAGAATTCCTTTTTAACGTGGTGGAAAGCGGCCTTTTCCTCATTTTTAACCAGAGTTTACTCTACTATGGCAGCGATGTTGCAATTGCTGTATTTGGCATTATAATCAAGGTATTCATGCTAACCCTGATGCCGGTTATAGGTATCAAACAGGGTATACAACCAATCTTTGGTTTCAACTACGGGGCAAACCAGATGCAGCGCGTGAGGAGAACGATATCCCTTTCTACCTACCTGGCCACAGGACTCAGTCTGATTTTTGCAATAGTCGTTTTTATTATACCCGAGCAAATTATAGGTGTTTTCAGCAATGACCCTGTGCTTATAGAGATGGGCGTGCCCGCAATCAAGATATGTTACATTATGATGCCCTTTATCGGAGCACAAATCGTAGCAACAGCCCTTCTACAATCACTGGGCAAATCCAAGGAATCCCTGCTTGTAACTCTGTCACGGCAGTTAATCTTCCTTCCGCCCCTATTGATCATACTACCAATGTATTTCGGCCTGACCGGCATATGGCTATCCCTGCCAGTTTCAGATTTTCTTGCATTCGTAGTGGCTGTAATCTTCCTGCAAAGGGAATCAAAAAAATTGGAAGTTTGACCTCTTGTTGCAGAATCCATATTTATTGAAACGACAAGTATATATTATCAATAGAAATCACGAATTGATTATGGTTTTATAGGGAAAGATGCAATTAAAGAACGATCAAAAGTGGTTTAATGTCCCTTATAAAAACGATACATGGCAATGGATTAGCGATAAAAGAATTTAAAAAATCCAGATTCATAGGTAACGCATTTCCGGTTGCAAACGAAACTGAAGCAAAGCGTTTTGTAGAAGACATCCGACAAAGATATCCTGATGCCAACCATAATGTGTTTGCATACCGCATCACAGGTGACGGAAACCTGGTTATGAAATATGATGATGATGGAGAACCCACAGGAAGCTCTGGCAAACCTGTTTTCAAAGTCCTTGAAATGAAGGAGCTTAATAATGTTGTGGTGATAATTACCCGATATTTTGGCGGAATCAAACTTGGCTTTGGCGGATTGTCCCGTGCTTACAAAAAAACCGCTATTGAAGCTATAGACGATGCTGGTATTGTTGAGCAGAGACCCACAAAGGAAATGAAAATCATAGTTGACTATGGGAATATTCAGTTTGTAAAACATTTGCTTGAAAATTGTGCCACAATCCTGGATGAACACTATTCTGATATAGTGGAAATAGTAGTTGCTGTTGCAGAAGACAAAATTGATGAATTGGAAAAACTGATTAATGAGAAAATTCCCAACACTAAGATAACCCGACTTTAAAAGAAAAAAGAAAACAAATTCACCCATAAAAAGGAAATGCAATCTCTGATTTGAAGAACAATAATTACACCAACTTCCCCTATAATAGATCTACAACCAACATTTGGCAAACAATCCAGTATCCAGGATCATTTTATAATCCACTCAATATTTTTACTGCTATATGTACATGCATACGATGCTATCATCGTAGATGAATAGCAGGATGAGTAGGCAAGGGCGTATACGCCTGTTGGGATCAGACGCAGAGATGAAATATTCAAATTGCGTTTCTTATTAAATTTTATTCATGGATGCCAATTTGACGAAAAATATATAAACCATGTGTCATATAATGGCTTATATAGAAGTGGTGGTATCGAAGAAAAAAATATTCCAATTACCTTTGGGTATAATTCTTCGACAAACGATATGAAAGGAAGGATTAGATGTACATGACAAGAATAAACGAGTCAGATGAAGAGATGATAGAAGCATTTAGAGGCCTTGGAGTTTCACGAAACCTGGCAACTACTATTGCTTACTTAAAAAATGTTGACGAAGCTTCATCTCTGGATATTGAGATGAATACAGGATTGCGACAACCTGAAGTAAGTGTTGCAATGCGCTCCATGAGAAAGAATAACTGGATCGAGGAAAGCAGCAAAAAACTAAATGGCAAAGGAAGGCCTACAAAGATTTACAGTCTTGCAGCTCCTCTCAACAAGATCGTCAGACATTTTGAAGATAAAGTGAAAGAAGAGAACGATGCAAGGCTCACCCTCGTCAAGAGGCTGAGATCGCTTTCCAAAGACTGATTTTTTATATTTAATAGAGAGACAACCGGCCCATAAATGGCCGGTTGGGTCTTTTTTTAATCAATAATGTTTCTTGATATCTGTCAAGAATATTCAACTACTTTTCGCAGGCCATCCTGAGATGCAGAAAACAGACTGCAAAAGGGATAACCTCACACCATCAAAGTTTTTATTCCGGAACTTCATCACCTTCCGATTTAAGGTCATCCAGATTTTCCTGAATGAGTTTTTCCTCAAGGTTTTCATTTTTTTTCGCACCCTTTCTTTCTGTATCCCTTTTGTTGAACTTAGACATGCGAATTCACCATAATAACATGGGACCTGTATCGTTATAATCTTTTCGAACAACCTTTTAATAAGCTAGAATAGTACTCAACCGTGATGGATAAAACTGCAATACCTGAAAACTTAGAGGCAATCATATCAGATGTCGATGGAGTGCTGGTAGATTCGATGTCATTCCACGCACAGGCCTGGAAAACTTCCTTCAAAGAAGCAGGGATAGATATCGAAAAAGAAGAAATATACATTCTCGAAGGATCAAATCACAGAGGGATTATAGAAAAAATATTTGAAAAGCAAGGGATGGTGCCTACTGAAGAGAATATTGAGCAGATACATGAAAGAAAAAAAGAACTTTTTTTCAAGAATCAGAAAGCATATGTATTTGATGGAATGGATGAAACTTTCAAATCCCTGCAAACAAAGTTCAAACTTGCAGTAGTCTCAGGATCCGACCGCACTATTGTTGAAACGCTGATGGGAAAATTCTACCCAAAAATATTCAATACAATTATTGCAGGAACAGATGTAAAGAAGGGCAAACCCGATCCTGAGCCTTATTTGACTGCTGTGGAAAGGCTTGCAGTACAAAAAGATAAATGCATTGTCCTGGAAAATGCACCCTTAGGAGTTGAATCCGCAAAGAATGCAGGATTGTTTTGCATTGCAGTTCCAACCTATGTCAGCGCTGATCTTCTCAACAAGGCAGATATTGTTGTAAGAGACCACAGGGAACTTGTAGAGTACCTCTGCAGCCTCCTTGATTAAAGCTTTATACCAATCTTATAGTTTCCAGGTTGGTAAGAGCCCTTGTTTCAATTTTCTTTCTTTTATGGATAGAACTTGCAAGATCTATGCACGAGCGTTCATCACCGTGCTCGGTGAAAACACGTTCTGGTTGTGGTTTCATGCGTTTGAAATACTCCATGAGTTGCCTGCGGTCAGAATGTCCGGAGAAACCATCCACAATTTCAACATCCATGTTCATTCGCACGGTTTCTGAACCCTTGCCTCCGGAAGACAGGGGAATTTCCTTCCAGCCTTTCTGAATGCGACGACCCATAGTTCCATCAGCCTGATAACCAACAAACACTAAAGTATTCCTTTCATTCGGTGCAAAGGCTTTGAAATATTCCATTATCGGCCCACCGCTCATCATACCGGAAGTCGACAGGATCACACATGGATGTGGATTTTCAATGATATTCCTCCTTAGCTCATTGGAATCCACGGGTTTGAAACATTCAGATAAGAATGGATTCTGTCCTTTCTGGAAAATAAGGCGCCTCAGGTCATTATTTAGATATTCCGGATAGGTAGCGTGGATGGCAGTTGCCTCCCATATCATACCATCGAGATAAACCGGGACCTCATCGATAATTCCTTTTCTGATAGCTTCTTCTATGACAATCATAACTTCCTGACTTCTTCCCACAGCAAATGCAGGAATAAGCACAACACCCTGTCGATCTATAGTTTCCTTGATAATTCTTTGTAGGTTCTTTTCAGCATCTTTCAATGCAGGCTGCATAGAATTAGAGGCTCCATAAGTTGATTCCGTAATTACGGTCTCAACCCGGGGGAACTTGTTTACTGCAGGATTGAAAAGACGTGATGGCCCAAACTTGAAGTCCCCGGTTATTACCACATTATGCAAACCATCCCCTATATGGAAATGGGATACTGCAGATCCAATGATATGGCCTGCGTTGTGGAAAGTAAGCTTGATGTCAGGGGCAATATCAGTCACTTCTTCATATTCCAGTACGATGCTGTGCTTTAGTGCATTACGTACATCAGCAGATTCATATGGGACCCGTTTTCCATCTTTGGCGGCCACGTCGATAAAGTCCAGTTCAAGCAGGACCATCATGTCCCTGGTGGGATGAGTACAATAAATTGGTCCATCATAACCATATTTATAGAGAAGAGGCACCAGACCCTGATGATCAAGGTGTGCATGAGTAATAACTACCGCATCAATCTGGTTTAATGGCTGTACTTCAGGAATGTAAAGATAAGGAGTCATATCATCGTCAGAACCTACATTGACACCACAATCGATCATGATCTTGGATTCCGGAGTGGAGAGCAGGAAACAACTTCTGCCTACTTCACGACAGCCACCAAGGGACGTAAGACGTACCCACTGATCCTTGGAAGTACATTCCCTGTGAATTTTCCTCCCGATTGTTTTAAGGATATCTTTTCTATCGGAATGGTTCTTTTTCATGAATTCCCGTATATTTTTCACAGTACGGGATTTTATCGGCGGAGTCCTGACAACTTTCGGGGTCCAGCCTACCTTCTTGGTTATTTCCCGAAGGGTTTCCCCATGCTTGCCTATTACAAGGCCGGGTTTTTCCGCCTCAATTATCACTTCCCCGACATCCGGAGCAAAATCATAATTTGTAACTCCTGAATCTTCGGGAACGGTTTGATTAATAAGTTCGATAGATTCTTCTGGTGCCAAAAGTACCTTTGGATCAGGCCGAACAACTATTCTGGTCCTTAAATTTTTGGCCAGGGTCCGTACGATGTTTCCATTATCTGCAAATTTTCGGGGTTCTTCTGTATATACCACAAGCTGAGGACCCTCAAATTCTACATTTGAAATTGTAGTGCCAGCCGGAAGATTCTTCTCGATTTTTTTCTTTAATCCTTCTAGGATATCTTCTATGACCATTAAAAATGCCTTCCTGTATTATAAAAAAGTAGAAAATATGGGAAAGAGTATTTTAAAAAATAAGATAAATAAGGTAGCTTAGTTCAGGTTTTCAAGTATTTTGTCCACCTCTCCAGTCTCAATCCTATTATAGCTATCCGCGGTTATTTTGACAACATCGATACCATTTCCAGAAGCTGAATCTCTTTTCATGGCATTGTAAAGAGCACGGATTGCAAGTTCCATACCCTCTTCGACATTGATACCTTCATGATAGCGGTCTTCAAGAACACCATAAGCCATCGGTGACCCAGAGCCCGTAGCAACGGCCTTTGTCTCCTCAATATTTCCACCCATCGCATCGAGTGAAAATATGGCAGGTCCATTCTTATCTACGCCACCTATCAGGAGCTGGACCATTAGAGGGAAATAGCGTTGCCCACCAAGGATGTTGGAGAGTAAAGTTGTGAGGCCTTTGATGGTTATTGATTCCTGTCTCCTCATTTTATAGAGTTTGGATTCCACACTAATCATCCGCACAAGTTGCTGGGCATCACCTACCGAGCCAGCAGTGGTCATCCCGACCAGGTCATCGATCTGGTAAATCTTCTTTGCGGTTTTGCTGGCTATGAAGTTGCCCATAGTTGCCCTTTTTTCAGTGGCAAGAACAACTCCATCACTGCAAACTATGCCTACAGTGGTCGTGCCTTTTAAATGCTTGTCATTATCCATCAGTATACCTCAGCAAAAAACGAGAAATCAATTTGTAAAAACACACCTATGGTATAGGGTAATAGTAGATGATTGGCAATTTAGATATATAAGGGTTTCTGTTGAAAAGATATTGCACTAATAATTTAGTCCATCAAAACCATATGAAGCAATCGTAATTGGCCAACAGCAAATAATCCCTAAAACACAGACATTGATTCCATGTGATAAAAATACATATACAAAATACCAATATATATTATATATTGACAAAATATATAATTTACTAACCGTATTAATACACATTGATCCGCCCCTGATCAACAACGGATACATCATAAATAAACCAAGCAACATATCGAAACAGCTACTCCTGTAAAATTAGCAAAACTATTTTTATGAAAATCAAAGGAAAATATCATGTCTGAAAGAAGAAAAGTACAACTCACAGGAGGGTCCACCTTTATAGTATCCCTCCCCATAAACTGGGTGAGAGGGGCCGGTCTTGAAGCTGGAGATAGCGTAATCCTTGCACCACAGAATAAAAGTTCACTCTTGATATCCTCTGATACACTCAACAAAAATCAAAGATACGAAACCAAAATTGAAATTAATCGCCTGATCCCCAAAAAAGGAAAAATGTATAATCAGCCTCCTGTAGCCGAGTCGGAAGACATCTTCAGGATACTTATTTCGCATTATCTTGCTGGCTATGATATAATTAAAATGGAGTCAAAAGAGGGATTCAGTGCAGCCGATCGTAAATTCATAAAAGATGCATCCCGCAAAAGGCTTGTAGGTCTTGAAGTGGTGGAGGAAAGCCACCATGAACTTGTGCTGCAAAGCCTGCTCAATTACAGGGACCTTTCCCTCCACAGGGCTATGCAAAATATGTCCGGCTTATTAACATCAATGTTAAGCGACATGATGGAAGCAATTGAGAAAAATGACAAAGAAGTCGCCCAGGATATAATCCTCAGGGACAATGAGATAGACAGGTTTTACCTTTTGACTGTAAGACAGTTGAAAGCAGCCATTGAAGACCGCAACCTTTCAGAAAAGATTGGTATAGAAAGGCCCAGGGAGTGTCTGGGCTATCGGCTTGTTACTAAAAGCATGGAAAGGATCGGAGATCATGTGGTCAGGATTGCAAAGAACATGATTGAAATGGAAAATGAAGTGGAACCTGATGACCCCATATTCAAGATGGCAGAAGATGTCCAGACTATCTTCAGGCAGTCCATGGCCCTGCTTTCAAATCTCGATCCCATGGAAGCAAATATGGTCATAAAGAATGCAAAGAAAATTTCCCTGGAAGGTACTGCATTATACAAGAATAAGCAGGCAAACACCAACTCACACCAATTTGGCTTCATTGTGGAAAGCCTGCAAAGGATTGCTGAATACAGTGGCGATATCGCAGAAATATCCATTAATATGAGTACAAAGGACTTGAACACATAATTTACTTTTTTAGGATCAGACTATCAAACTTGTTTGGGTCAGCATAACCATCAAATTATTCACTACAAGTACAATACCCAAAAAAGCAATAGCAAATTTGGACGTATTCCACAGAAATGAACTCCAGGACAGGCCGGATTGCCTGATGAGTTTGTAGTTCAAATAAACCACCCCAATAAAGAGAAGTTTCAAAAACAAAAAGGCTCCCAGGCCAAATTCCGCCAGTACGACTGCTATAAATCCGTTTTGCTCGACCCCGAAATTCAGAGCCCCAATGGTAGTAAGGAAATCCCCGAAGACATAGAATAGGATAATGTATTTGATGTCAGAAAGGAAAACAAACAAATCCTTTCCTGAATACTCAAAGGTGGATGAGTCGAGGAAATCCATAATTAGAAAGTTGTATGTACATTGCTATTAACTTGATGTACACATATTGAGTAACAATGTTCATGAAGTCCAGACCTTCATCTAAAAATAGTTCTGTTTACGATGGGAAGTTTTTAAAATAATCAAATATACATAGGTAATCATGGGCTCGGGTAAATCATTAATAATTGGTCTTTTTGCAGTAATAGCAGGCGCAACACTGGGAATCGGGGGCGCTGTGGCCCTTATGCTGATGGAATTGAACCGTTATTCTCCGGCAGGGGAAATACTGGTGACCATGGGCGCATTTGCAACGGGGCTCGCGCTCATAATGCTGGGATTGAATCTATTAATAAAACAGGAAATCGGTTACACCGTGGTAAGTGCCATCCTATACGCAATCATTATAGGCGGTTTTATTTCCCTCTATCCTGAAAAATGGATATATCCAAACGTGTCCTATATTGCACTGGGGTATCTAGCCACTACACTCTTTCTTATAGCAAGGATCTTCAAAGAAATGCTTACTCATCTTTTAGAGATCAAACAACATAAATTAAAAAACAACCCTAAAAATAATTCATTTTTTATTGCCCTGGCCCAACTTATAATGATGGAACTTACAGGTAATCAAGAGGAAGAAGACCAAAGCAAGATTGGGGGAGAATACATTATGAATCAGGATAACGAAGAACTAAAAGTTACAGAGGAGCTGAAAGAAAAGCCAATAGAAATCGCTCCCGAAGAAGAAAAAGAAGATAGCAAAAAATCAAAAAATAAGAATGAAATCCAAACCGATGACACAATGGCCGAAGCCGCCCGCAAGATCTTCCAGAAACATTTCAAGAAAATGCAAAAGCATGAAATGGGAACAAAAGTCGGCAGGGACATAGAAGAGCTACATGACATGCGCGTGGCTGCCATGCGTATCAAAGCCGGTTTTGAAGTCCTCAATCCCTACCTTGACATGAAAGAACTTGGCGGATATCTTAAAGGAATAAAACGTACCCGCAAAGCACTCGGTAATGTAAGGGACATGGACGTATTCCTTGAACGTATTGACCACTATTGTGATGAGTTACCAGAAGAACGTAAAGGGGAACTCGATTTCCTGAAAGACAACATCGAGATCGAAAGGGCCAAAGAAAGAGGGAATATGCTGGAATATCTGGATGGCAAAAGGTACAACAGGTTCAAGAAAAAGTTTGAGGATGCCCTGGGGAAAAAGAAGTACTGGAAAATGGAAAATGAAAACAGTAAAGGCACACCACGCCCCACCAGTGTACGAGAAGTATTTCCCACACTTGTTTATGGCCAATATGCAAATGTCCTTGCCTATGAAGACAAAGTAGGTCCCGACCCCCATGAAGCACCTTTGGAAGTACTACACAGATTACGCATCGATGTGAAAATCCTGCGTTATACCTTTGAATTCTTCCAGGAAGTACTGGGAGATGAAGCCAAACAGACAATAAAGCGGCTGAAAAGTCTTCAGGATAATTTGGGAGACATGCACGATGCAGCCGTTGCTGTCGAACTGCTGAACGGGTTCAAGGAAAGTGGACACTGGGGAGACAAAAGTACCTCCGATGGAGAAGGGAAAAACAATGCTGTTGATGGCCACATTGATGCATTCATCCATTACAAAGAAGAAGAAATAAAAAAACTGCGGGATGAATTCCCTGCTGAATGGGAAAGTATTACCGGACCGGAATTTGGTAAGATGTTTGCAGAATCCATTGCAGGAATGTATTCAAAGAAAATCTGATTAATATTTTTAGTAGTAATATATAGAATACATACAAAATTGATATATATTCTCCAACCACTAAAATGCCACAAATAGATACATCCAGAATTGTATACAATGGGATACCATGAAAAGAGAATCACTTAAATATATCAATCGGGAAATTAGCTGGCTGTCCTTCAATGAAAGAGTATTGCAAGAAGCTGCCGATACCCGTGTACCCCTGATGGAAAGGCTGAAGTTCCTGGGCATCTTTTCATCAAACCTTGACGAATTTTTCAGTGTACGTGTGGGAACAATCAGAAGAATGATTGATGCCGACATTAATGAAAAAGTGATGTTTGGAGGATCCCCCAGAGAAGTGTTGCAAAAAATACAGAGTACAGTTCTCACTTTGCAAAATGATTTTGACGATGTATTCAAGGAAATTAGTAAGGAACTCCAGAAGAATAAGATATACATACTTGATGAAAATAACCTCAAGGATTATCATAAAAACTACATTTCAGAGTATTTCAAACAAAAGATTCACTCTTTGCTTGTTCCCTTAATGCTCAATGAAAAGAAAAAGTTCCCCTACCTAAAAAATCATGTAATATATCTTGCAATTCATATGTACAGGAAAGAGGATCCTGCAGATTATAAATATGCCCTGATAGAAGTTCCTGCCGATATTATACCCAGATATATCAGCCTGCCTTCAAAAGATGACAAGAAATATGTTATAATCCTGGATGATATCATAAGGTTTGGCCTGAAAGATATTTTTGCAATATTTAACTATGACAGGATCGACGCTTATACAATAAAACTTACAAGGGATGCTGAGCTCGATTTTGAAGAAGATGTAACAAAAAGTTTCTTTGAAAAAGTGATGAAGAGTCTTGAAGAAAGAAAACGTGGACTGCCTGTAAGATTTGTATACGACAGGGAAATTCCCGAGCACTTGCTTAACTTTATCCTCAGAAAAAGCAAAATGAATAATTTTGAGAACCTGATTCCCGGAAGTCGCTACCATAACGCCAGAGATTTCATGGATTTCCCGCGCATGGGAATGGAAGATCTTGGATACCAGAATTCGCCTCCGTTGACACACCCCTCGATCGAGGCACATACAAGTATCTTAAAAGCAATCAAAAGAAAAGATATTCTTCTCCACTATCCATACCAATCTTTTGATTATATGATAGACCTGCTCAGGGAAGCGGCTATTGACCCGATGGTCACCTCGATAAAAATTACCCTGTACAGGGTTGCAAAGAACTCAAAAGTTATCAATGCCCTGACAAACGCCATCAAAAATGGCAAAAAAGTAACAGTAGTAATGGAATTACAGGCCAGGTTCGATGAAAAAGCCAATATTTACTGGACGCAAATGCTGGAAGATGCCGGTGCTATCTTAATTGACGGTGTACCGGGATTGAAGGTGCATGCCAAACTCTGCCAGATAGAACGCAAAGAAGGGGACGAATCTGTTTCTTATAGTGCCGTGGCAACAGGTAATTTCAATGAATCAACCGCGAGATTATACAGTGACCACTGTCTTCTTACCTTTAACAGTCAAATCAATGAAGAAATTAGCAACTTATTTGAATTTTTTGAACATAACTACAAAGTTTATGATTACCAGCATTTGCTGGTAGCTCCCCACCAGCTTAGAAAGAAATATTTGAACCTTATTCGAAAGGAAACAGAAAATGCATCCAGAGGAAAGGAGGCATTCATCTGTGCAAAAATGAATAGTCTTGTGGACAAGGAAATGATCGATGCACTCTATGAAGCAAACAATGCAGGCGTTAAGATAGATCTGATAATTAGAGGCATCTGCTCCCTTGTGCCCGGAGTTGAAGGACAGAGTGAAAACATCAGTGCCATTAGTATTGTAGATAAATATCTGGAACATTCAAGAATTTTTGTATTTTGCAATGAAGGGGATACTAAATACTATATTTCATCTGCTGACTGGATGGTACGCAATCTTGACAAAAGAGTAGAAGTTGCCACCCCCATATATGATCCGGATATACAGAAAGAACTCTGGGACTTCATGAAAATGCAGTTCAATGACAGGAAAAAAGCAAGGATCATCAATGAGAAACAGGACAATCCCTACCTGATAAGTGTTGACGATCAAGAAATCAGATGCCAGGATGAAATATATGATTATCTGGCCAGAAAGACCGGGCAGGCTAATAAATGAAATTCGCTGCTATTGATGTAGGATCCAATGCTATCAGACTCCTGTTTTCAAGGGTGGAGGATGAAACGGGCCAGCCCTTTTTTGAAAAGGTGTCCTTGCTCAGGATACCCCTTAGGCTTGGTGATGATGCATTCATCAACAAGAAAATATCTGAAGAAAAAGCCGACAAACTTGTAGAATTAATGCAGGCTTTCAGACACCTCATAAATGTCTACCAGCCTATAGAATACATGGCTTATGCAACATCGGCAATGCGAGAGTCAAAAAATCACAAAAAAATAGTAAACCGGATCAAAAAAGAATGTGATATCGATTTGCAGGTCATTGAAGGAAAAAGGGAAGCAAAGGTAATTTATTCCAATCATATAGAAAAAATACTGGACAAGAATGGATCCTACCTATACATAGATGTAGGAGGAGGAAGTACCGAAATTACTTTTTTTAAGGGAAAACATGCAGTCAGATCCCGCTCTTTTAACATTGGAACAATCCGGATAAAAGAAGGGTTGGTGCCAAAGAGGAATTGGAAGAGAATGAAAAAATGGATCAAAGACACTCTTGAAGGGGAAGATAATGTTTGCGCAATCGGTACTGGAGGAAATATAAACAAGTTATTCAAACATGCCGGAAAAAAGGAAGGAAAACCTCTGAAATATAAAAAACTCAAAAACACGGCAAATTATCTGGGCAAGTTTACTGTTGAAGAGCGCATAATAAAATTCAATATGAAACCGGATCGTGCTGATGTAATCGTACCGGCATCAAAGGTTTACCTATCAGCTATGAAGTGGGGAAATATCAATAAAATCTATGTGCCAAAGATTGGCCTTGTCGATGGTATGGTCCATGTAATGTACAAAAAACATAAAGAAAATTTTGTCTGATTAACTTTTAAGTTTTTCTTCAATTGCTTCCGTGACGGTTTTCATGGCCTTTATACGGGCATATTTTTTATCGTTACCTTCCACAATTGTCCAGGGGGCATAAGTAGTGCTTGTTTTTTCAAGCATCTCATCTACAGCTTCACGATAGGCATCCCAATTTTCACGGTTTCGCCAATCCTCTTGAGTGATTTTCCATTGTTTGTGAGGTGTTTCACTCCTTTTCTGGAACCTTTCAAACTGGGTCTCCTGATCTATATGCAACCAGAACTTAACAACTACAGCATTCCAGTCAGTAAGCATCGCTTCAAATTCATTAATCTCCCGATAAGCACGTTTCCACTCGTTTTCCGTGCATAGCTGTTCTACCCGTTCCACCATGACCCTGCCATACCAGCTACGATCAAAAATAGCAATTCTACCGGCGGGTGGAATTTCCTTTAAGAACCTCCAGAGATAATGACGCGAGACCTCATAATCATTGGGAGCGCCAATGGGAATAACTGAATAGAGACGTGGATTGAGCCGGTGAGCAAGCCTCCGGATATTACCCCCTTTACCTGATGCATCCCAGCCTTCATAAATAATAATTACAGGAATCTGGCGCTTCAACAGTTCATATTGCAAATGCCTCAAACGTTCCTGATAGTCTTTCTTCTTCTTTTTATATTCCTTTTTATCGATAGTTTTTTCCATATCGGTGCGTGCCAGTATAGAAGTTTTAAGGGATGGTATTCCCGGTAAATCCTCTTTAGGAAAGAGGTCCACAGTAGTTTCAGTAACGGATTTATAATCTACCTCTTTGAGTTTATCTTCCATTGCATTTATAAAAGCCGTCATGATCTTGACAGTGGCAAAATTCCTGTTATTTGCTTCTACAATTGTCCAGGGGGCCCTGAAAGAATCCGTGTTTTCCAGGATTTTTTCTACGGTGTGAAGATAGGTTTCGTATTCATTTGCATAATCCACCTCATCTTCCCCCACAATAAAAAGATCCCCATTATTCTTTTCCAGTTCTTTAAATCGCTGTTGCTGTTTTTCTTTGCTTATGTGCAGGAAGAACTTGATTATAAGGTAACCATCGTCTGCAAGTTGCCTCTCAAAACTCCTGATTCCCTGCAGGCATCTTTCAAGTCCCTTTCCATTGTTTTTTTCAATATGTTCTATAATTGCTCGCCTGTACCAGCTGCGATCAAAGATTGCCACCTGGCCACGGGCAGGAACTTTGGTCCAGAATCGCCACAAAAGCGGCCGGAGTTTTTCCTCATCTGTGGGACTGGTAGCTGTATGGAAACGGAATCCCCTGGGGTCCATGGGAAGAATGAAACGGTTTATTATATCACTCATACCCGAAGCATGCCAGCCTTCGAAGACAACAATTATGGGAAGCTGCATTTTCCAGCTCTTGCGCTGTAATTCCCCCATTTTGATCTCAAGTTTATCGACTAAATCCTTGTACTCCTTATCATCTATTCTTTTTGAGAGATCAACTTTTTCCAGCATTGAAAGCCCCATATAATTGCAATATTCTATTATAGCTCTTTACTCATATTTTTATTTATGCTAGAAGAATACAGGAAAAAAAGAGATTTCGACAGGACATCTGAACCTGAAGCCAAAGAGACTTCCAGATCCGATGAACCTATTTTTGTAATACAGAAACATGACGCCAGCAATCTGCATTACGATCTCAGGCTAGAGATTGATGGCGTACTGAAAAGCTGGGCAGTTCCCAAACAACCTCCAAAAAAAGCCGGAATCAAGAGACTTGCCATACAGACGGAAGACCATCCAATGGAATATGCCGATTTTGAGGGAGAAATACCTGAAGGACAATACGGAGCCGGCAAAGTTGAAATATGGGACAGGGGGAACTACGAAGCAAAAAAGATTGAAGAAAAGGAAATCGTCTTCACACTAAAAGGAAAACAATTGACTGGTGACTATGTTCTTGTTAAGACGAAGTACGGCAAGAACAATAAGGGCTGGTTATTTTTCAAAATGAAAGCAGAAAACTGAATCCTGGTACCCCATACAAATAATCATAAAAATACACCCATCCCGGATATTAAAGGCACATCGATCCCCGGAAGTCAAATGTAAAAGCATTTATACCTACCGGAAAATCTCCTTTTGGAGTGAAAGGAAAATGCAATACAGTCTGGGAATTGATGCTGGCGGAACGTACACGGATGCAGTTCTTATCCGTAACCGGGACGGGAAAGTCGTAGACAGTGCTAAATCCCTTACTACCTATCCGGATCTCATTATGGGCATACATAATGTCCTGGGATTGCTGAACAGGGAATATATGGAAAACATAAACCTAGTGTCCGTATCCACAACACTTTCCACAAATACCCTCCTGGAAAAAACCGGCGCATCCGCCTCCCTAATCCTGATCGGCGACCACCCCCTGGAAAGGGAACTTGCCGCAGAGAATTATGTATTCATAGCCGGAGGACACGACCAAAACGGTGAAGAGTCGAGCCCCCTGGATATGAAAAAAGTGGAGGAATATATCAAAAAAGTGCAGAGCAACGTTTCAGTATTCGCAGTTTCTGGCTATTTTGGAACCCGTAATCCGGAACATGAACTTAAGGTAAAGGATAAAATTCTCAAACTTACCGGCAAACCTGTTGTATGCGGCCATGAGCTTTCCCAAGAACTCGGAGCTTATGAACGAGCTGTCACTGCCCTTCTCAATGCCCAGCTTATTCCTGTTACTACAAAATTCATCCGGTCAGTCATCCATGAAATCGAAAAGCTCGGAATACAGGAAAAAATGCTGATGTTGCGTTGTGATGGGTCTGTGGTCAATATAGAGGATGCTCTGCATCGGCCAATAGAAACTATTTTTTCCGGACCTGCAGCAAGTCTTGTGGGTGCTTCTTACCTGGCAGACCTGAATACCTGTGCCGTTATGGACGTTGGAGGCACAAGCACCGATGTTTCTGCTATCTACAAAGGACTACCGGAGTTAAAAGCAGAGGGGGCTACAGTTGGTGGCTGGAAGACAAGGGTCAAAGCAATCGACATGGAAACTTCTGCCATGGGAGGAGATAGTCACATATGGATTACTAAAAAGAGCATAAATATCGGACCCAGAAGAGTAATACCCCTCTGTGTGGCTGCTACACATCACCCACAACTTATGGAGATCCTGAGTAAGCAGGCACCTACCTTCCGTGTAATGGAAAATGAAAATTTCCAGCCAACCCGCTTTTTCATGAAGAATCAATCAGACCACCAGCATATTAATCCACAAGAGAAAGAAATCCTGGACTTACTGGATGAACAGCCAGTTTCCATACAAACTATTTCCCATCAACTAAATGGGATGCCTTCTGCAAATGTATTGGATTCCCTGATACAGAAAAGACTTGTCCAGGCAATAGGATTCACTCCGACAGATGCCCTGCATGTACTGGGAGATTATACCGAGTGGAATGTGGAAGCTTCTGAAAAAGGGGCTGAGATGCTTTCAAAACTTCTCAGGAAGAACAAGGTAGAGTTTTGTAAAAATATCAAAGAAATGTTTGCAAAAAATATGTCAAGAGAATTGATTCACTTCCTGCTACCAGATGTTGATGAAAAAGTTATCATGGACATACTTAACGGCAAATATCCGGCACGTTTGAATCTGGATATTCCTGTAGTCCTGGTTGGGGGACCTGTTAAGGCTTACGTGGATGAAATACAAAAAATATTGATCGCAGACATAAAGGTACCTGAAAGTTTCGAAGTTGGCAATGCGGTAGGAGCACTTATGGGAAAAGGGATCAAACGCGTGGATATTATGATCAGGCCACATTCCCTGCAACGACCCGAAGAGGATTTTCTTGTATTTGCACCCGGGCAAAGAAGGCAGTTTAAGAAATATGTGGATGCCCTGGATTTTGCAAGAAAGACCGGAGAAGATACTGTAAAAGCATACATGAACAAATGCCGTATAGATTCTGACAGGGTGAAAATCACATTTGAAAAGAAAACCGTGGTCCCGGACGGGTGGCATCACCCACCAATGGAAACACGCCTGATAGTGATGGGTGTAGGCACCCCAAACATCGGATAAACATAAGAATAACCAATCCTCTATACCACCCCAGCCAGCTTGCCGTCATTATATACACATTTATTCAGGGGCATGGAAGAGGACAAAACAATGGATATTGAAAAAATACTTTCCAAAATAAAATCATCCAGGGGTTACGAAGGACAAATCGTACACAGTGAATCCATAAAAGAAAAACAGGGAAAGTATGATAATGTCGATATCAAACCATTGCTCAGATTTGCCCTGCATGAAAGAGGAATTAAAAGACTATATTCCCATCAGACAGAAGCTATTGAAAAGATCAGAAGTGGAAAAGATATCGTACTGGCAACCAGTACTGCCAGCGGAAAATCCCTGGCATATACAATACCTGTTTTTGAAGAAATAATGGATCATCCTGACTCCACTGTCCTTTATATATCGCCCTTAAATGCCCTTGCCAATGATCAGTATTCAAATTTTGTGAAATTGAGAGATGTACTGGGTGAAAGTATTGACATTGCCCGTTTTGTAGGATCATCCTCAAAAGAAGAGAGATGGCAGGCAAAAGCCGATGCAAATATTATTTTTACCAATCCCGAAATGCTGCATATGAGTGTACTGGGCTGGAAACAGCAGTGGTACAGAGTATTATCCAACCTGAAATACATAATCCTGGATGAAAGCCATTATTACACCGGTGTCACCGGCAGCAACATGGCAAATCTGTTGCGCCGGCTGCAGAGAATATGCGACCACTACGGCTCCAATCCCCAATACATATGCTGCAGTGCCACCATTGGCAACCCCGGGAAACATGCATGCAGCCTGACTGGAAAAAACGTGGAGGTCATTGACAGGGATGGTTCAGGCAGGGGAGCACAAAAGTTTGTATTCTGGAACCCCCCCGCATACTATAACAAAAAGGGTTATTTCTTGCGCAAAAGCAGTTTTGCAGATTCAAACCGGCTGTTTACCACATTAATACAGGAAGGGTTACAAACTATTCTTTTTACCCGTTCCCGCCAGAAAATGGAGAGAATGTACCTCCAATCAAAAAATGAACTGCAAAACCGGGGGTTGAAAGAAAAGATCTCCCCTTATCGTGGTGGCTATAGTCCAGAAGACAGGATTCTCATAGAAAAACAATTGCAGAATGGTACCCTTAAAGGCGTCCTTTCAACAAATGCCTTAGAACTCGGGATTGACATCGGAGGACTCGACGGTTGTATCCTTGATGGATTTCCAGGCACTATAATGAGCACACGACAGCAGGCCGGAAGAGCCGGCAGAGGAGAGAACGAAAGCATGGTGGTACTTGTTGCCGGCCAGGATGCCCTGGACCAGTACTACATGCGCAATCCAGAGAAATTTTTTGCAAAATCTTGCGAGGATGCTGTCATCAATCCTGAAAATACCTACATACAAACGGGACATATCCTGTGTGCAGCAAAAGAATTACCCCTGCAACAGGAGGACGAGAAGTATTTCGGTAGCGGAATACGGGATGTCATTGACGTCCTGAAGGAAGAAAAATTGCTTGCAGAAAATGAAAAGGGTACAATCTGTCTTGATAATCATCCTCATGGACAGGTGAACATAAGGGGAGCCGGGAGGAACGGATATTCCCTTATAGATATCACAGGTGGCAAGAGGAAAATTATTGAAAAAGATCTGGAACGCTCAATGGCTTTCAGGGAAGCATTTGAAGGAGCCATCTATATCCATATGGGAAATCCCTATGTTGTGCAAAAAATGAACCACAGCAAGAAAGAGATCCTTGTTGAGAAGGGTAAAGCTGATTATTATACCAAACCAATGATTGCCTCCGAGATATTCCTCAGAGAAAAGTACGAGGAAAAAAAGCCCGGGAAACTGGACGATATTACCGTCGGTTTGGGAAGGGTCGAGGTTGTCGAACAGGTAACAGGTTTCCGCAGAATACAGCACGGATCGGATGAAGAGATGGGCAGGAAGGAGATAGAAATGCCCCCCTCATCCCTTGAAACCGAAAGTTTGTGGATAGACCTGCCTGCAGGCTATGAAGAGATGGTGAATAAACAAAAGCGGGATTTTGCCGGTGGCCTGCATGCAATTGAACATGCAATGATAGCAATGTATCCAATACATCTGCTTGCAGATCGCAACGATGTCGGAGGAGTATCCACGCCATCACATGGAGATCTGGAGGGAAGAAGCGGGATATTCATCTATGATGGTCATGAAGGAGGCGTTGGTTTTGCAGAGAATGGTTTTGAAAAAATTGAAGAAATGCTTGATGTTACCTTAAAAGCAATCAAGGGTTGCCCCTGTGAAGAGGGATGTCCTTCATGTATCCAGTCCCCGAAATGTGGCAATAACAATGAGCCACTGGATAAACATGCAGCTATAATGATAATGCATGAAATACTTGGATTGGAGAAATACATCCCCCCTGCAAAGAAGGAAAGAAAAACCGTCTCAAAATCGCAGGGCAAACTTTCTACAGATAATACAAGCAACACAGATGCATTAAACCGTGCCCGAAGTAAATTGCGGAATAAGAAAAAAGCGAGTGTTGAAGAACTGATAATAAAGGGCCAGGAATGCAGGACAGATCACAAAAAGGCCTATGAATTGTTCAGTAAGGCACTGGAAATGGAGCCGTCCAACAAGAATGCCCTTTTCAATAAAGGAGTGGCCTGCATACAGCTGGGCAAGTATTCCCAGGCAAACAGGTGTTTTGATACCCTTGTGCAGCAAGGCATGAACAAACCGATAATATGGGAAATGAAGGGGCGGGCTTTTCATGGAATGCACAATTACGGGATGGCTGTACAGATGTACAAACAGGCACTTGGATTGCATCCAAAAGATAAAGATGACATAAAGCGGATTCAGGGATTGCTTGGAAAAGCACGCAAGAGCGCTAATGGCTGATAATAGAGATATCAAACATTATTTTACTGTGACCTCAAGTGTCATTTCCGGGATATCTGTCACACTGAAAGTGTAGGTGCCTTTTTCAGTGAAAGTGTAGAAATAAACATCTTTGGAACTCATTTCCTGATTTTCAAAGAGGTTATCGTCGCTCACAAGTACGTAGGTACCCTGTGGTTTATAGTTTCTCCAGGCTATAGCATCCCCTATTTCTAATTCCATTTCAGAAGGAGTCATTACCCCATAGTATTCCATTCTTACACCATGATGTTTGCCATCATCGGCTATTTCACATCCCCTGATGAAACATTTTCTGGGGATGTATCTTCTTCCAACCCTTCCATACTAGAGGAACTATCCGAAGTACCAGCACAACCACTAACCACTATCATAGAGATTATCATTAATGCAAACAGAATTAACCAATTATATTTCATATCGACACCTTATTACCATCTGGCCCTTTACGCATATAAAATCTATATTTTTAACCTTTATATTTTTTATGAGAGAGGCATCGCTCTGACTAAATTTTTGTCCTTTTATAAGTGACTTAATAGCAAAACTCCGTTGCACAAATCCAAAGAAACAAAAAATATACTAAGATACATTACAGTAGAAAATAAAATAATATAAGGAAATTTACAGGATAATATAACAGACCGAACTAAGGGATAAAAGGATAAAAAATAGGTATACATCAGCCGGGATTCGAACCCGGGTTCGAGCGTTGGCAACGCCCGGTGATAACCACTACACTACTGATGTTCATACTGAATTGGTGCCCAGACCCGGACTCGAACCGGGGACAACTGCCTCTTCAGGGCAGCGCTCTCCCAAACTGAGCTACCTGGGCATTGGGAGCACCACATAAATGCGGTTTTTTTATTTAAACATATCGCAATTTCGGAAGTGGGCCCGCTGAGAGTCGAACTCAGGATCCCCGCCATGTCAAGGCGATGTCATAACCTACTAGACCACGGGCCCATTTTGCTTATCAGACATCTACAAAAACGCAGACACCCTGTACCTCAGGGCCACCCTGAAGCACTCTCCCTATACAGATTTAACCTATATATATTTTGTTGCTCCCCAGAGAGGTATATATAAAGAAGACAGCGCCGTCAGGCCATAAAATCTGACAAAGCAAAATGAATAATGATTAAGAACCGCGGTCTGACTTAAACAAAAAACAAGTGAAGAAGAACAATAGATAAATATGATCAAATAGACTTGATAAAAATGTTTATTGATCATGAACAACAGTTATATATTGGAATTTAATTAAGGAGAGGCATGGACTCCTTTACGGCAATCATACTGGCTATATTTTTACCCTTTGCCGCGGCGATATTCATACCGCTGCTGGAAAAGTTCCTGAAACACAGGATCGGTTGGTTTGCAGCAGGAATTGCCTTCCTGAGTTTTGCATTAATAGGTATAGTAGCTCCCGAAATAATTCATGGACATATAATACAACACTCAATTGAGTGGATGCCAAGCATCGGTGCAGAATTTAGCATTTATGCCGATGGGCTGGCCATGATGATCGGATTCATAGCATCCGGTATCGGTGTAATTATAATGTCCTATTCCAATGGGTACATGTCCCACAAGGAAGACCTCCCCCGTTATTACCAGTACTTGCTCTTATTCATGGGGTCCATGATCGGTATGGTCTTTGCAGGGAATACACTCCAGCTATTCATATTCTGGGAACTTACCAGTATCACATCATTCATGCTCATCGGTTACTGGAGAGGGAAACCCGCTTCCATCTACGGGGCCACCAAATCCCTGCTGCTCACAGCAGGTGGCGGTCTTTTCATGCTGGCAGGATTTATCCTGCTACATACTATTACAGGGTCCTACGATATCGCTACTATTCTCCAGAACCCCGCCATAATTGAAAACATCAAAGCTCATCCTTTCTTCTTAATAACACTGGTCCTTATCCTGATAGGTGCAGCTGCCAAATCCGCACAGGGGCCTTTTTACATATGGCTTCCAAATGCAATGGAGGCTCCCACACCAGTCAGTGCTTTTTTACATTCAGCAACAATGGTTAAGGCCGGAATATATCTGGTAGCCAGGGTACACCCCATATTTTCAGGCACAGAAGCCTGGTTTATTCTGGTAAGTGGAATTGGCATATTCACAATGCTGCTTGCGGGATTTTTGGCCTTCCGCCAGACAGACATCAAAGCAATCCTGGCATATTCAACTATCAGCCAGCTGGCATACATGATGACAATGTATGGTTACACATCCTACCACGAACCCGGTTTAGGAGTGGCAGCAGCAACATTCCATCTTCTCAACCACGCAACTTTCAAAGCGTGCCTTTTCCTGGTAGCAGGTATTGTTGCACACGAGGCAGCCACCAGGGACATACGCAAACTCGGTGGTTTGCGAAAGGACATGCCGATTACCTTTATCATTGCATCCATAGCAGCCCTTGCAATGGCAGGAATTCCACCTCTTAATGGTTTCCTTAGTAAGGAAATGTTCTACGAAACCTCTGTTGAGATGGGCCACATCATAGGAGGGCCTTTCACATTCCTGATACCGGCAGCAGCAGTACTGGGAGGTGTATTTACCTTTGCTTATTCCATCAAACTTATCGACGGGATATTCCTGGGAGAAAAACACCATGACCACCTACCTGAACATATACATGAACCACCGTACACAATGCTTGTTCCTGCAGCATTCCTTGCAGGTCTTGTCATCCTGTTTGGCCTTGTCCCTTCGATTCCGGTTCACAATATAATTGAACCTACAACCGCGGGAATCGTGCTCGAGGAAGTACATCTGCATGTTAAACTCTGGCATGGTTTTACACCGGCCCTTTTCATGACAGTAATCACTTTCATAGCAGGCCTGACAATTTACACACGCTATGATAGTATAGCGGCCTGGCAGGACAGGTTTAATGCAAAATATCCGCGGGTAAGTGTGAACTATTACTATGACAGGATTGTTGATGGAGCAAAGGGAAGTGCAAAGGGATTTGCCAACTTTACCCAGCCCGGTAGCATAAAGCTCTACATCTATGCTATATTATTTTTAATGGTCATACTGTTTGCCATACCAGCATTCATGATGGCAACACAGGTATTCCCTGCCAACCTTAATTTTGACATTCCCCCTTACGAGGCACTGATAATGACCCTTATGGTCATTGCAGCAGTCGCAGCAGCAACCCTGCATAGATATCTTCCTGCCGTAATAGCACTTTCTGCAGTTGGTTATATGGTCAGCTTGGTATTCATATATCTCAAAGCACCCGACCTTGCTCTTACACAGGTACTTGTGGAAACTCTGGCAACAATAATATTTTTGCTTGTGATAGCAAGGGTACCCCAGACATTCAAAGAAAAAATACCAAAAACCACATTGATAAGAGATATAGGAATTTCATTTACTGTTGCTGCCACTGTATTGATCCTATTACTTAATGCAACACAGGGTATAGCACCACCATTTGAATCCCTGTCCCACTATTTCCTGGAGAACAGTGTAAAACTTGCAGGAGGACATAATGTTGTAAATGTAATCCTTGTAGATTTCCGTGGCTATGATACCCTGGGAGAAATATCAGTATTATGTCTGGCAGCACTTGGGGTCTATAATCTTATAAAGAGCAGAGGTGAAGGAGAATGACTACATTAATCACAAAGACAATTACAAAAATCTGTATCCCTCTTGTAAGTTTATTTTCTATATCCCTTTTATTGGCAGGACACAATAATCCCGGAGGAGGATTTATCGGCGGTGTAATGTTTGCCTCTGTAATTTCCCTTACCTACGTAGTATTTGGTTTAAAGTACACCAAATCATTCTTTAATCCTTCCTGGGACAAATTATTCGGGGCAGGATTACTCATTGCTTCATTGACCGCTTTTGGAGCAATACTATACGGAAACAATTTTTTCAGGAGTTCAATCAAATTTGTAGATATCCCCCTCTACGGTGAAATAGAGTTGGCATCAGCCACCCTCTTTGATATTGGAGTATATTTTGTCGTAATTGGCACTCTGCTACATATATTCAAAAACGTGGGTGAAGATAAATGAACAATACAATATTATCGATTACAATAGCCCTGATATTTGGAATTGGGACATTTTTAATCCTACGCAGGGACATCATAAAAATCATTATTGGTTTATCCCTGATTTCCCATGCAGTAAACATGCTAATCGTTTCAACTGGAGTATTTGATGGTGAAAAAGCTCCTATAATAACAGACGGCCATCATGGTTCTGGCAGCGGGATAATTTTTACAGATAAATTATCAGAAGGTATACTTGCACCAATTGTACCTTCTGGAGTGGAAACCCCTTTCGTAGACCCCCTGGTCCAGGCTCTTGTATTAACAGCTATTGTAATCAGCCTTGCGACTACTGCATTTATACTTATACTGGCCTACCGCATCCATGAAGAATACGGCACCACAGATATCAGGAAACTCAGGAGGCTGCGGGGATGAATATTCAGGAACATCTCCCAATATTACTGGTTGCAACACCTATTCTTATGTCAGCATTAATGATAATGCTGCGTTCCAGGCCAACTTTCCAGAAAACACTCAACATAATTGTATCAGCATCCATATTATTGATGAGTATTATTCTCCTCTTGCAAGTATGGAACAGCGGGATACAGGTTTACGAAGTTGGAGAATGGGGTAAATATGGAATAATGCTCGTTGCCGACCTGCTGGGCTCCGGGATGGTTGTATTGAGTTCAGGGATATCCCTGCTTGCGCTTATATATTCCCTTGACTACATCGAAGGAAAGTCCCTGAACACAACATATCATTCCCTTTTTAACCTGCTTGTTGCAGGCTTAAATGGAACATTCCTCACCGGGGACATCTTCAATATGTTTGTGTTTTTCGAAATACTGCTGCTTTCATCATGCGGACTGGTAGTAGCTTCGGAAAACGGAGGTGTCACAAAAATTTCCGATAAAATGGAGGCGACATTCAAGTATCTCATCTTGAACATAATCGGATCGATGGTAATGCTGATTGCAATTGCTTCCCTGTATGCCACCATGGGAACCCTGAATATGGCAGACCTGTCTGTCAAAATAGCTACACTGAGTGATGCAGGAACTATGCCCTGGCACATCTATTTCATTGCTTTGCTGTTTATCATCGTTTTTGGTAACAAGGCCGCCATATTCCCTCTTCATTACTGGCTGCCGGATGTTCACCCGACAGCCCCCTCACCCATAAGTGCCATGCTTAGCGGCGTTATGATAAAAGTGGGAGCATATGGAATTCTCAGGGTATATTTCCTGGTCTTTAAAGATGCACTGTTTTTACTACAACCAATTATCATCCTGCTTGCATTGATTACCATAGCAATAGGAGCCATTGCTGCTGTCGGCCAGAAAGATGTCAAAAGACTACTTGCCTATTCCAGTGTCAGCCAGATAGGTTATGTTTTCCTGGGGATTGGAATGGGAACAGCTTATGCCCTTGCAGCTTCTTTGGTATATCTTGTTAATCATGCAATTGCCAAATCTATGCTTTTCCTGACCTCCGGAGGAATTATTCACCATGCCGGAACAAGGGATATGCATCAGATGGGAGGAATGGTCAAAAGTGCGCCTCTGATGAGTAGCATGTTCCTTATAGGAGCAATGTCCATTGCAGGATTGCCGCCGCTGGGAGGTTTTATAGCAAAATTTGTCCTTTTTGATGCGGCCATGTTGGGAGAATATTATTTGCCAGTGCTTATAGGATTTGCATTCGCAGTTTTTACAATATTCTACATGTTCAGGGCATGGCTACTCATGTTCTGGGGTGAAGCAAGGGATTCTGAAAAATATGGCCCATATTCATCACATGGACTTTCACCAATGATTACAGTACCAATAATTATACTTGCAGCCGCTGTACTCATCCTTGGTGTGTATTCAGAACCATTGATAGCTCTTTCAAGTGAGATTGCAAATCAGCTCCTTGATCCACAACCATATATCAACGCAGTACTCGGAGGGAGCGTAAGATGAAGAGATATGTTCTGTATTCAATTGCACTTGGTTTTGTCTGGTGTTTTGTTCATGGTGTCGTTAACCTGAGCAATTTCCTCATAGGTGCCATGATCGGACCATTCCTGATCAGGCCATTTAAGGAACTCTATAGTTTCGGAGAGGAAATTTCTTACAGGGAAAAATTAAACCGCATACCAAAACAGATACATTATTTCTCCATACTTATAGTTGAGATTGTAAAGGCAAGTTTCGTTGTAGCAAAAATCGTACTGCAACCAAAAATCGATATAAAACCTGGCATTATAGCAGTTCCCATCAGGGCAAAAACAGATGTTGGTATTACAGCTATCGCAAACACCATCACCCTTACGCCTGGAACCCTTACTATTGATGTATCTGATGACAAATCTGCATTATATGTACACTGTATTGACATCGACAATGCAAAAGAAATACGTGATTCCATAAAGGACGATCTGGAAGAATATGTACTGGAGGCCTTCGAATGAACACAATCCATTTGCTGGACATAGCACTTGTATTCATGGTATTATCAATTATCCCCTGTATCCACAGGATTATCAAAGGTCCAACAATTCCGGACAGAGTAATCGCAGTGGATGCCCTGGCAACAGTAATTGTGGTCATGCTGGGTGTTTATTCTTTTGTCCAGGAATCTGTGTTCTTCATGGATGTAGCCCTTGTGATTTCTATTATAGCCTTTGTTGGAACCGTCACAATAGCAAAATATCTGGATGAGGGAGTGGTATTCTGAGTAACATAACATTTATACAGGATATTCTTAGCAATTTTTTCTTCTTCGCAGGAATGTTCTTTGTATTCCTGGGAATGCTGGGACTTTATAGGCTCCCTGACGTATACAACCGGCTTCATGCAACAACCAAGATCGGAACACTGGGAGCCTTTGGAGTAATGATGGGAATCGTTGTAAAACTTGGATTCGGACCTATGGGAATCAAAGCAATTACTGTCGGTCTTTTTCTTCTGTTAACAGCTCCTGTAGCAGCTCACATGATCAGCCGGGCTGCTCACCGTCACGGAGTTGGACTTTGCGAAGAATCAACGGTAGATGACTACGGTAAAACCTATTGTCTAATAAATTCCAGCTGCCCGGTTAAACATGAAGAGACTATTGAAAATGACAATGAGAAGATGTGAAAGTTAAAGATATAAGGTTAGTCTGTCTTGAGATAGGGAAGAAATGGATCAAGTACCCCATATGCAAAAAAAAACAGAGATTATGAGGATTGCTGAAGAAACAGCAGACGATATATTCAAAGAGGCAGGAAAGTTGTTGCGAGAAGGCAAAACTGTTGCCTTCCCTACAGAAACAGTTTATGGACTGGGAGCCGATGCACTTAACCCACAAGCTGTAGAGCAAATATTTAAAGCAAAGGGCAGGCCTGCTGATAATCCCCTTATAGTCCATGTATCAAATCAGGACCAATGCAACCAACTTGTGAGCACTTTCACCCCGATTGCTAGAAAACTTGCAGAATGTTTCTGGCCGGGGCCCCTGACAATAATTCTCGAAAAAACAGATATGGTGCCTTATATAACTACGGGAAGACTTGAAACCGTAGCAATCCGCATTCCTGCAAACCAGATTGCCCAAAATATTATAGAGGCAGCCTGCAAACCTATTGCTGCCCCCAGCGCAAACCTTTCCGGTCGGCCCAGCCCTACAACTGCATCCCATGTCGAGGAAGACCTTCAAGGCCGAATCGATGCAATTGTAGACGGAGGGGAAGTAGAAATTGGTGTGGAATCCACAGTCGTCGATGCACGCGGAGAGGTCCCGGTGATATTGCGCCCGGGAAAGATATCTGCCGAAGATATACAGCAATGCACAAACACAGAAGTATGTATTGGATATGCAAAAAAGAACAATATGGAAAAACCTCTTTCACCCGGCATGAAATATACCCATTATTCACCTTCTGCAAAGGTTATACTTGTGCAGGGAAATGCAAAAGATGTATCTGCAAAAATTGCATACCTTGTTGGAAACACCAATGAGGAACAGGAAAGGGTAGGATTGTTACTTACAGAAGAGATCCAAAACGATTTCCAGTTGGAAGATAAATTATCTATAGGCCAGGCAACTAAACCCGATACAGCAGCAAAGCGTATTTTTGCAGGATTAAGAGAGATGGATTCAAAGTGTATGGATTTGATAATTGTAGACGGATCTTTTACTGAAAAAGGGATTGGAGCTGCAGTCCTTGAGAGACTGCAAAAAGCAGCTGATATGATTATAACTACACCACGGATGTGAACACCTATGAAGGATGAGAAAAAAGAATATCTTGTACACAAGCAAATGTATCAAAGTACCGTTAAAAGAAACAAAAAGATTGGTCTGGCAAACATGTTTGTCCTGGCTACAGGGCTTGCATTAAAATATTTAGGCAGACCGGATATCGGTGAGCATTTTATCTGGCTGGGAATTGTAATCCTTCTGTATACATTCGGATCCAACATGTTGGCAAAAAAAGAAATGCAAAAGCACCAGCCAAAATGAGTCAGTCCTCTCTCACCGGGCAGGCGCACATTTCCAGCAGAGCCTCTTCCCCGGTGCGGGAACCACGTCCTATAAGGATGTCGCCACCCTCAACACGGGTGCGGGCACTTGGACTGTAAAGCCATCTGCCTGCTCTTTTTACAGCCATTATGTGAACTCCTGTCTCCGTGGCAAGCTGCAGTTCCCCGAGAGTATCACCGACAATAGGAGAGCAGTCTTCCACTTCAACCCTCGTGATAACTTCATCCGAACCCCTGACGGCAAGAGTAATAATGGGATGCAGTTCTATATCCCTGAGCACCGTATCAGCAATACCATAAGCAGCATCAGAGATGGCTTCAGATGCATTGGCAAGATGTAATAGACCCTTGAGCTCGTCAACATCAGATACGTGTTTTGCGGTTTCGAGTACCCAGTGCTGGAGATCATATTTCATGACATCCATCTCAGATTCAATGGCACGCACCTCTTCTGCTATGTCATTATTGTCGTAGAGTATGGCAAAATAGGCAAGTCCTACAGACATTTCAGCCATGTTTTTCATATCTACGATGATATCCACGGCTTTTTCCAGGTCTCTTAATAACCGCTCGTGTGAATTATCCCGCAAAACATACTCTTTGTTTGTAGCTAATTTGATTAGAAGAGGGACCCCTTCATCATGTCCCCTTGCAAACAGGACATCCCCGGAACGTATGCGTGTTGAATGATCCGGATCGTATATCCAATCATTCTGGCGCCTGATAGCAATAAGCCACATCCCTGTTTCAGTATCAAGTTCAAGATCACCCAGCGTATAGCCACTCATGCTGGAATCATCGCTTACTGTTACCCTTAAAATGGTTTCTTCAGCTTCTCTGAGTGCCATTTTTAGTTCCAGCGGAATACCCATTTGCATCAGGACAATTTGAGCGATATCAGCAGCTGCATTTGCAATTTTTTCAGAAGAGGAAGCTACCTGAAGCACACCAGTCATTTCTTCGGCTTCCTCAACACGACGGGTGCTTAACATTGCAGCCATGTTCATGTGATAGTAGTAAGTATCCATCCTCTCTTCTAAGCGGAGGACTTCCTCAGCAATATCCTCATCGTCATAAACCATAGCAGAGTAAGCAAGATCTACCATCAGTTCTGACGTGTCTTTCATTTGAATAAGAAGGTCTTTGAGATTAGTAGGGCTGTATTTGATCTCTTTGGGACACATGATTCATTCTACCTTTGTTAACTAAAACTAATTCGCGAATATAAAAACATAATCATTATTAGTGTCAGACAAACTCCAACAATGCTATAACTCCAAATATGGCAGAGATCCCTACAACATCACCGATAGTTGCAATTATAGGAATAACGGTATCATCCGGATCAAGCCCGAATTTGTGAGATGCAACTGCTACAACCAGTGTTACTGCATATACTATGACCAGTTCTACCAGGCATGCCAGTACCGAGATGGTGAAGAGGGTTGTAAACTCTATACCATCGTAAACAATCATCCCCACAATCCATACCACTACACTCAGGAAACAGGAAGCTACAATACCTACAATAAAAGCGGCTATCAGGCTATTGCGTACAACAGGATTCTTATGGATACGTGTGGTACCAAGACCCATATGAAAAGCCGAGGCCAGTCTTGCTCCAAGCATGCTGCCGGTATCCCCACCTATTTTTATCAATGCGGGTATCAGGAGTAAAAGGATCGGAAATGAGATCAAACTATCCAGATGCGAGTTCATGATCTGACCTGCAAAAAGACCGATGAAAGAAGTCAGGAAAAGGATCGGTGCACTGCTTTTTACAATGCTTCCAATGGTGTAATAACTCATATTGCCAACACCACCTTTGCAGAAAGAAATAGCATGAACATAGACACGATATCACCGATAGTTGCTATAGAAGGCGTGACTACATTATCCGGGTCAAAGCCAAACCTGAACATGCCTATGGCAAAAAACGTCGCTATTACAGAGAGAATCAAACCTGAAGACAAACCTGCCATCACGGCTATTAATGTAAGGGTTAAAGCACCTGCACTTTCCAGACCCAGAGCAATTGTCATAAAATGACCCAACAAACCCAGTACAAAAGAGAGCAACAAACTGAGCAAAAGAGAACCACCAATATTGTTGAGCAATTCAGGATTACGTTCGATTTTTGTGATCAGACCCATATGTATTGCACTGCCCAGACGGGATCCCAGAGTAGAGGAGATGTTACCCCGCATTCCAAGCACTGCCGGAGTTATCACTAACAAACCGGGAATTACCTGAAGTTCTTCTGTCATACCAGAAAGAATGAGGCCTGCAACAACACCTCCTACAGTAGCAAGAAGCTCAAAGGGAAGAACTTCCCTTACAATCGAACCAATACTTGCATAATCCCCGAGATAATAGGCTTCTATATCTTCTTCATATTCATAATCTTCAGGGTCTGAATCCATCAAAACCTAATCAAATCTTACTATTATAAAAAGAATGGCATTCCATACATCAAAAATGATATATACAACTTGTAACATCTAGGGGATGCAAACGCAGGCAAGGGCCCGTGGTCTAGTAGGTTATGACATCGCCTTTACACGGCGAGGATCCTGAGTTCGAATCTCAGCGGGCCCACCAGACTTTTTATCGTCTTCTGATATTGATTTTTCAAGATTGTTAAGCTTATTTTCCAGATATTCTACTCTTGTCTCAAGATCAGATTTGGTAATTGGTTGTACAACTTCGATTTCACTATCAAAATCTTCGTCCAGCGAGATTATGAATAATGAAGTGCCTTTGTTGCTAGTGTTCTGATAGTACCCGTTTTTTGGAGAAGGATTTGTTGTAGGATTTTTTATTTTATTTTGAGACAGATTATTTTTACAGCGACTTAGTGTACACGGTATACACTCATCAACTGGAATTATGATATAGAAAGACTTGCCCTTCTGGAGAGTATAAAATTGGAATGCTTTGAAGTATATTGGTAAGAAACTGTACGCTTAAAGAATATTAAGTAATCAATAATTAGATGTTTAATGCTTAAATTAACAAGCATTTAAACCCTTATCTCAAAAAAAGGTAAAAATTGAAGTTATAGTTGGAGTTTTTTATCCAGCAACACTTGATTTGAATAGGCATCTATAATCTGTAAACGCCATTGACCCGAAGGTTTGAAAGGTTGTACAACTCCTTCTGTCACTCTTACCTTATCATTTGTTATCCAGAAATTTCCATCATACTCATGTTGATAATAAAAAATATAAAATCTTTCAGCTGTTTCTACTTCTTTTCCCGTCATTGTTATTGAATTGATTACTTCATGCCTTTTGCCAACGGGGTCAAACAGATATATTTCAGTACCTTGTATCCCACTATGAGTATCCTCCTCATATTCCTGGGATAACTGGTCCCCTCCGGTTTTTTGTAAAATGACAATAGGAACCTCTGGGTTGTCATTATAAATTCCTGTTTCAGTTGTTACTTCAAATGCAGCGAAAGATGGTTTTTGGAGGTCTGTTACATCGGAACTCAAAAATTGAGATGCAACGACTGCTGCCAGTATTATTGTCACAATCAACATGAGGATAATACCAATAGCAGGTGCAATTCCATCGTCAGACTTTGAAGGAAACAAACTGGCAGGCTTTATCATATGAAAAGAAATACAATTATAATTTATATATTTATTGATATTAGTAAACCGCAGTATACTGTTTTTCTTATTGTTTATTTTAAAATTATATGAATATTTTTATATTATAAAATTCAGGAATAAAAGAACTGTTCTTATTAGATATTTCAGGACTATTCAAAATATACAGTGTCCTTACACAACATGTAAACAGCGTTATATGTTACAACGTATATTTGTTATATAAGGGGAGTAACATGACATCAGAAGACGAAATTCTCGGGCAATTATACAAATCCTTTATAGAAAACAATGAAGAAGGAGTACACAGGGCTATCGATAAGTGGTTTGAAAGAGGTTATGAGGAAAAACAACTCCTATTCAAACTTATTGAAGCTCAGGAAGAGGTTGCCAGACGATTTGAAGAAAATGAATGTTTCCTTGCCACTTTGATTAATTCAACAACCATTCTTCAAAAATCCAACAAGCTCATCACTGAAAAAATGGCCAACAAAGGTTTTGCTTCTAAAAATAAGGCAACTGTAGTCATAGGAACTGTAAAAAACGATACGCATGACCTGGGAAAAAATATTGCTGCATGCAGGCTGCAAATCGCAGGTTTCAAGGTAGTTGACCTTGGAAGGGATTTGCCTACATCAGAAATTGTTGATGCTACCATTAATAATAAAGCCGACATACTTGCAGTGTCATCAATGACAAGCATCACAATGGATAACCTCAAGGAAATAGTTGATTTGGTAAAAGAAAAAGGATACAGAGAAAATGTAAAAATAATAGTCAGTGGTGCTCCAGTAACAAAGGAATACGCTGATAGAATCGGGGCAGATGCGTATGTTAGGACTGCATCAGAAGCCGTGGAAACTGCAGAGAATTTTATAAGCCAGAAATGCTGAAAAGAGGATGAAATCATGCCATCACTATACATTGTTTCCTGTCGTATGTTTGAGGATGAACTGGTACATATATTTGAGGAAGAAGAGAATACTAACCTTCTAATTGTTGAAAATGAAAATACAGAAGGTATCGAAAGAAAGCTAAATGAACTTTCTATAAAATACGAAAAAATAGCACCGGAAAATATTGATAAGTATCCAGGCAATAAGGAAGATTTCATTGTTGTATTGCATCTTCTCGAATTTGCACTGGATGCGGAACCTTCACTTCTCAAAGATAAAGTATACAAGACTATTGAAGACAACGGGAAATACTTCGATGGAATCCTTGTTTTTTACGGTCTTTGTGGCAATGTTCTTGGTTCACTCGAAGAAGATTTTGCCCATCTCAATATTCCAGTACGAATTCTCAAGGATGCTTACGGAAATATAGTAGATGACTGTATATGTACTGCATTCGGAAACAGGGAATCCTACATGGAAGCAATGCAGGGAGATGAAAGGGGAGAAGGGACATACTTCCTTACACCAATGCAGGCAGCTAACTGGAGAGAAATGCTTGTTCTCGCAAAACTTACGCCTGATCCCAACAATATTGAAATGACTAAAACTGTTTTTGATTATTCCGGCTATAAAAATGTAGGGAAAGTTGATACAGGTTTGCACTACGAAAAGGATTTCGAAGACACTGTTGAAGAATTTGCCACCCTTTTTGATTTCAAAAAACGTAACTTTACAGGTTCCACGAAAATTACTGATCAGAATTATTATTCAATAAAGAAGGATATGCTTAGAGAAAATGGACAGTTAGAATTGTAAATCACAAATATATCGCTAAATTTTAAATTGAACTGGTTCGTTGCTGGATGAATATACTTCAGCTGAAAAACTCATTATTTTTACCAGCCAATTTACCCATATAGGATGATTACTTAATTTAAAGGAATCGTGAAAGTAAAAGTACTTCCTTTTCCGACCTCACTTTCTATCCAGATATCTCCACCATGCATCTCCACGTATTTTTTCACAAGTGCAAGACCCAGGCCAGTACCACCATATTCCCTGTTAGTTGAAGAATCGGCTTGCTTGAAAGGATCAAATATACTTTTTTGTTTATTTTCTGGGATGCCAATTCCAGTATCTGAAACTGATATTTGGGCAGTGTTACCAACAGTGCTCAAACAAACCTTTACCTCTCCGTTTACAGGTGTGAATTTGATTGCATTACTCAGTAAGTTATGCAGGATTTGTTTAACTTTTACATTATCTGCAGATATTTCAAAAAAATCAGTAGTATTGATAAATTGGAGATTAATAGATTTTTTCATTGCCAGAGGTTTTACCAAACCAATTACGATTTTAATCGTTTGTGACAGATTAATTTGTTCAGGCTCATAATCCATCTTACCAGCTTCAACTTTTGAAATATCAAGAATGTCATTTATTAAGTCTAGCAAGTGGCTTCCGCTATTGAAGATATTGGATAAATACTTTAATTCTTTCTCATTCAGATTACCAGAACTGTTTTGATCTAATATTTGTGAATAACCAATTATGGAATTAAGAGGAGTCCTTAGTTCATGGCTCATATTTGCAAGGAATTCCGATTTGGTACGATTTGCTTCTTCTGCAAGAATTTTTGATTGAATAATAGCATCTTCAGCATTTTTGCGATTCGTAATATCAATATGGGTGCCTGTCATCCTTATGGGTTTATTTCCGTCCTTACTCCATTCAACAACACACCCACGGTCTTCTATCCACACCCAGTGACCTTTCTTATGTTTCATACGCAGTTGACACTCATAAAATTCAGTTTCGCCTGCAAAATGTTTGTTTAACAATTTTTCAGCCCGTTTGTAGTCGTTGGTATGAGTCAGGTTAATCCATGTTTGAATATTAATTGGTTTAAGTTCATCAAGTGTATATCCAACAATTTCAGCCCACCTTTCGTTAAAAAATGCCTCACCTGTCTGCACATACCAATCCCAAATTCCTGCTTTAGTACCTTTTAATGCAAGATCCAATCGTTTTTCACTTTGCTTGACTTTTGCTTGCGCCACTTTATGGTTCGTTATATCCTGAACGTGTACAAGATAACCATCTATACAATCCATACATAATGCAGATATTTTCACATTTACATAAATAATACCTGAACGACTTGTATTATACAAGTCTAGTTTTTTGACAAGTTCAAAATCAAAAGTCGTTTCATACTCAACCGTTTCACCGGCAAGCAACTGTTCTCTTGTATAAGCAGGTAAATTTGGGTCATCAAAAAGATTGAAACCTTTTACCTCTGCAACATCAGATATACCAAAAAGCTTCAAGCAGGAAGTATTCACATCGATTAAGTGTCCTTCAGAATTGTAAACTTCAATTGGGATTGGCGATTCTAAATAAATTTCCTTAAACCTTTGTTCACTTTTCTTTAATGCCTTTTCCACAGATTTACGTTCAGTGATATCTATGTGTTGCAGAAGGACATTTGTTGGTTTTTCTTTAGAAAGAGGTGTAACTTTCATCAAAAACCAGCGCTGCTTTTCCGGGCTATGGCAGGGATATTCCAGTTTAAAAGTATTTTTATTGCCATATATTACATCTTTTATGCCATCTAATGCAATTTGGGCTTCATCTGAATTTTTACCTGTTGCTTTTTCACATACCTTCAGATAATTGGCACCTGCATTACATTCTTCTGGATTCAAACCATTATCTTTTGCAAATTGTTTCCAGCTCTCATTGGCATAGGATATTATTCCATCTGGAGAAATAATTGCGATATTATCTTCCCATAAATCAAATAATTCCTTATTCAAAGAATCCCCATTGGTTGTTTTAGTAAAATTAAAATGCACTTTTATGTTAAAGAAACAAATATTCAGTGAAATTAGTTGTCAAATTATATATTATTTCTGCATATAATATAAGCAAATTATATACCCAATCGTTTATATAATTTATTTTGTTTGAAATTTTTAAATATAAAAATATTTATCCAGAGGTATTGCGAACTTAAAAGTACTTCCTTTTCAACTTCATTTTCCACCCAAATACTACCTCGATGAAAACACTAAAAAAATATTCAGACACAGGATTGGGTTTATCCGTTGTAAAAAAATGGTTGAGTTACATGGCGAAAAGGTGTGGGTAAAAAGTCAATACGGCAAATACAGTGTATTCGGATTCAACCTTCCCTTAAACCTCAATGATAAAAATTTACAATAAGGAGTGGAATCCAAAAAGCTCCACACCAGTACTAAAATCGCAACAAATAGTCTACTTTTTGCCCTATTATACTAAATACAATCATATCCATATTTTATCTAGAGATTAATGTGGGGGTATTAGTTGCTCAAAATAGTTGTAACACTAGCTTTGTTATTATTCTTATTAACAGGTATGGCAGGGGCCTGGCAGCCAGAAACGTGCAAGGATTGTCATCTTGAAAAATATGAGATATGGAATTCTTCTGCACATGCAGAATCCTTAAACTCTGCAGGGGGGTCGGTTGTTGATATTGAAAGGTGTACTGAGTGTCATGTTGAATCTTCCATTAAAGAAACCTGGGGGAGGGAAGATGTGGAAAACACAATTGAACCAATCACCTGTGAAGTATGCCATCTCCCCCCGGATGAAGGCTATGATGCCCATCTGGACACTCCATCAGCCCATATCCCGGAAGTTACCCTTTCTGCTGAAATGTGTGGGAACTGCCACAGGGATTCCCACCATCCGTTCATCGAGGAATGGGGTGAATATGACACCGAAAGCTTTGAGATGGAGTCCATGGCAAGTCATTCCGAACCCACTGATGTGGCGGAACCCTTCATTCTGGACAGGGATAACTCATGTGTCGCATGCAAGAGCACTGATGGGGCTATTCCATCTCTGGAAGATGAAAGCATCTATGGCCTAAACCTGAATGATGTTCCACAACCTGAATATGTAGAAGAATGGCGTGTCACCTGTGTAGCCTGCCATGAACCACATTCCGCCGAATACCGTAGAGAAGGGCCTCTTCTTTGTGGAAATTGTCATAATGGTATGGGTGCCACGGCAGATGGCATGACTACGGAAATCCACCATCCCAACTGGGAAATGTATAACGATTCCATCTATAACACAGGCAACCACCCTGAGATCGGGTGTTCGGATTGTCATATGGCTTCAAGGCAGTACAATGACACCACACATGAAACAGCCGTGACAGGCCATACGTTCGATTATGAACCCGAACTGTTATTCAGTTTAGAATCATCCGGGGAATGCTATGATTGCCATGATGAAGAGTTTGCAGAGGTTATTGAAACAAGACAGGATTTGATTGCGCAAAGGATTGAAGAACTCAAAAGTGTACAGAACAATGCCAGTGTTGTTCTGGAAAATCTCAATGGTACGGCTTCCTATGAAACAAAACTTGAGGATTACAACAATGCAGTCTTTTACATGCATTTTGTTGAAGAGGACGGAAGTCTTGGCATTCACAACATGGAAAAGGCCAATGAATACCTGGACAAATCAGATAAATTATTCAATTCTGTAACTGAAACTGAAGAGCCTGTTGAGCAACCCGGATTTGAAGCAATTGTTGCAGTCTTTGGCCTGATGTTTATGTTCTGGATAGCAAGGAAAAGGGATTGAATTATCCCTTAACTTTTAATTTTCTTTGTTCTTTTCAATTTGCTCTCTGAGTGCCTTAATACCCATTGTGGGTGGAACTTTTTTCGGGCAGACTGCCACACATTTATAGACAAGGTCACAACCCCATACACCAGACTCTGAATCAACAAAATCCAGTCTTTCCTTACGACTGGCATTATTCTCCCGGGGATCGAGATGCATACGCCAGGCCTTTGCAAGAGTTGCAGGGCTGAGATACGTGTCATCTCTTGCAGCCACCGGACATGCACCGTGACAACAGGCGCACAGTATACAGTTGGTATACTTCTCAATCTTTTCCCGCAGGTCCGGACTCACCAGGTTACCCCCTTCAGGATGTTGTTCAGGAGAATTTATCCAGGGCTTGATAGAATCCACCAGATTATAGAATGTATCCATATCCACAATCAGATCACGAATTACCTCCAGATTAGACAGGGGTTCAATTAAGATTACTTCATTTTCTGCTTCTGATTTCTGACCTGCTACAAATATATCATCTGAACCTTCTCTGGTATTTTCTTTTTTAGCAATGCCTACCTGTGTCCTGCAGGCAAGCCGGGGAACCCTGTTGATAAGCATTCCACAACTCCCGCATACGGCACCCCGGCATGCATACCTGAAACAAAGACTGCCATCCATGTGTTCCTGCACATAGAAGAGGGCCTCCAGTACCGTCATCCCTGCAGTTTCCTCAATCTCGAAAGAATCATACCACTCCCTGCTTTCATCCTGGCGCTTGATTTTCAGGTAAACCATCAGTATTCCCTCCTTTTTGGTTGGAACTGCGTAATCGTCACATCCTTGTATTTCAGCTTAGGTTCGCCATCCTCCAGATAGGCAAGAGTGTGCTTGAGCCAGTTTCCATCATCCCTTTCCAGAAAATCGGTCCTGTAATGCGCACCCCGGCTTTCCTCCCGCACCAGTGCACCTTCAGTTATAACCCGGGCAATATTCAGCATTCCTTTAACTTCAAGTACATTCGTCAATTCCATATTGAATGCCCTGACCCTGCTTTTCACATGGATGTTTTCACCCCGTTTTTCCAGGCCCTTCACACTTGCAAGCCCGGTTTCAAGATCTTCACGGTTGCGATAAACACCCACATATTTCTGCATGGTCTGTCTTAATTCATCTTTTACATCGGCAAAACTTTCCCCGCTGTCACCCATCATTGAATCAATATTGGATCTTTCTTCCGCAAGGCTTTCATTGAGGCTGTCTTCAGAAGGCATATCAATGTTTTTCACAGCATTGGCCGCATGTTCCCCTGCTCTTTTTCCAAATACAATTGTATCAAGTAATGAATTGCCTCCCAGCCGGTTTGCCCCATGCACACTGATACAGGCACATTCCCCAATTGCGTACAATCCGTCCAGCGGTGTCAATCCATCTTTGCCGGAAGAGATGCCCCCCATGGAGTAATGATGGCCCGGTTGTACCGGAATCGGCTCCTTTATAGGATCCACTCCGGCAAAATCAATACATATCTGACGGATGCCGCTCAGTCGCTCATTGATCAGTTCCTTACCCAGATGGGTTATATCAAGCTGCACATAACCTCCGGGAAAGCCCCGTCCTTCATCGATCTCGGTCTGGATGGAACGTGCAACGATATCTCTGGGAGCCAGTTCCATTGAGTCAGGTGCATATTGATCCATGAATCTTTCATGGTCTTTGTTGTAGAGGTAGCCCCCTTCCCCCCTTACACCCTCGGTTATCAGTATATTGGCACCCCACAACGTAGTTGGATGGAATTGTACAAACTCCATGTCCTGAATGGGAACTCCGGCGCGGTAGGCCAGACTTATTCCAAAACCTGTATTGATTATGGAGTTCGTGGAACGCTGGTATATACGTCCGTAACCGCCTGTTGCAAGTATAACCGCTTTGGCCCTGAACGTTTCCAGCTCAGAATCAAGCAAATTGAGTGCCACAAAGCCAGTGCACCTATTGCTATCCGTAGCCAGGCGGGTTACCATCCACTCATTGTAGATCCTGACACCGGACCTTAACACCTGTTCGTACAGGGTGTGCAGCAAATTATGCCCCGTTCTGTCCCCGGCATAACATGTCCTGGGAAAGCCGGCACCTCCGAAAGGGCGCTGGGCTATTTTCCCATCTTCAGTGCGGGAAAACAGTGTTCCCCAATTCTCCATTTCATAAACTCTTTCGGGGGCCTCCTTGCAAAGAATTTCGACTGTATCCTGATCTGCAAGGTAATCACTCCCTTTTACTGTATCATAGGCGTGACTGTCCCAGCTGTCATCGGAACCTATGGATGCATTTATCCCTCCCTGTGCAGCTACGGAATGGCTGCGGATGGGTGGAACTTTCGAGATTACTGCCACATCAGCCCCATGATTTTTAGCCTCAAGCGCAGCCCTGAGACCGGATAAACCTCCACCTATCACTATAATATCATGTTCTATCATTTCCTGCCCCCGTCATATTAAGTGGATCCAACAGGTCATCGATCTCCTCTTTTGAAAGACCCAAATCTTTTCTTTCTACTACTTCACGTATGGTACTGTTTGTCCTGTATGCTTCATATGTGATTTCCGCAGCCCTTTCATAACCGATTATAGGTGCCAGGGAAGTTCCCAATGCAAGACTGGATTCTGCCATTCTTGAACAGTGATCCGCATTGACGGTTAAACCCCTGAGACAGCGTTCATTGAAAGAATCGATTCCCCCTGTCAGAATTGTTATCGAATTAAGAATATTATGAGCAAGAACCGGCGTAAATACGTTCAATTCACATTGTCCCGCCTGTGCTGCCATCATTATGGCAGTATCGTTTCCAACCACCTGGAAACACACCATGTTCAGCATCTCTGCCATCACAGGGTTGACCTTACCCGGCATGATCGAGGAGCCAGGCTGCACTGCCGGCAGCACGATTTCCCCGAAACCGGTGCGTGGACCGCTGGATAACAATCTTAGGTCATTTGCAACCTTAATAAGGCTCACTGCAATACCCTTTAAGGCCGCAGAGGTGCCCAGAATAGCCCCTGCACCCTGTGTGGCTTCAAAGGGATTTTCCACTAACCTGAAATCAATACCTGTGATATGATTCATTTCCTGAATCGCTGTATCACCAAATCCTTCAGGAGTATTGAGACCAGTACCCGTGGCCGTACCCCCCATATTAAGTTCCTTCAAATCCTCCAGTGTACTTTCCAGTCGTTGTTTATCCAGTTCCAGCATCCTCGAATAGCCACTGAATTCCTGCCCCAGGGTCACTGGCACGGCATCCTGCAGATGGGTTCTGCCGGGTTTTACCACCCCAATATACTCTTTGGCTTTTGCATCAATTTCATCCTGCAGGGTATTAAGTACAGGCAAGAGTTTATTTGTTATCTTTTCCGTAGCAGCAATATGGATTGCCGTATGAGTCGCGTCATTGGAGGACTGGGACATATTAACATGATCATTGGGATGGACCACATCATAGCGACCCTTATGATAACCCAGGATTTCAAGAGCCCTGTTGGCAATAACCTCGTTGGCATTCATATTCTGGGACGTGCCAGCACCTGACTGGAAAGCATCCAGCACGAAATGGCCATCAAATCTTCCACTTCGCACTTCCTGAGCGGCTTTGTAGATTGCCTCACCCAGATTACGGTCAAGTTTGGCGGCTTTCATATTGGCTTTTGCAGATGCCATTTTGATCGCAGCCTGTGCCCTGATAAAAGCAGGAGGCAGCCTCTGACCACTTACCCTGAAATTTATCACAGCACGGGCGGTTTGAGGACCATAATAAACATTGTCTGGAACCTCTACCTCCCCAAGTGTGTCTTTTTCAACCCTCACCATTATATCACCTGTAAAAGGCATTTTATACACCGGCTTTACGTCATTTCAAACCGGCAATTCCAAAACTACCTGATAAAAATAAAATATCTTCAGTAATAAGTGTATGTAACGAACTGGAATGCCCAGAGGGATACAGATTAATAATTGGATTCCAGGGGGTAGAAAATCACATGTCTTATGTGAGATTTTGCCAGATCAAGAATTTGTTCTTCCAGATAAGATTTTGAGGGAAATTCGGGGTGGGATGTAGAAAAGAACGAATGTTTTATTTTTTCTCCCACTATATCGTCACAACCGCTTTCAACCTGTATTATCGTAGAACCTTCGCAATATTCATTTTCAGCAAGCACATTGTCCCTGTCACCATCAGTAATTCCTATCAATGGTATTTCCAGACGTTTCAGGATACTTCCTGCAATCGCCGTTGTGTCATCCCCAACTGAAATTACCAGATCCGCTTTTCTTGCAAGTTCGAATGTCCTTTCCGCTTCATGGTTAATAATTACGGCCCTCCATAACTGGTGCTTATGAACATCAATTCTTTCCCTGTTCATTGATTCCAGAACAGGAGTGCGGCGTAAATTTCCACTTTTTATCCACGCATTTTCAGGGTCAATCTTACCGATGTATGAAGCAAGTTTTTCCACACCATGTTTTTTCAATTGTCCGCCCTTGATAGCAGTAATAATCCCATCCTCAAATATTAATTCCACATTCTCACTATTGGCGTAACCGATTACAAGGCCGTTGACCATTATGGATTCTCCGGGCAGGACCCCTGAAATCGCGCGTATCTTTTTATTATCGTTTTTTCTGATAGATGGTTGCCTTGCAGTTTCAGGGTACACCAGTGGCATACCCAATTTCCTGCATAGCCAGTATACATCGGAATTTACATCTTTTCCCCTGTGAATAACTTTCCCGTCCGAATTCCCGGGTCTTTCAACCTGTACAAGCGGGACGCCAATGTCCACCCTCTCCGCCACCAGATTTCCAAAAACAGTCCCACTTTCAATGGTTTTTCCATGATTTAAAAGGAATATACATTCACACTCTTTTGCAAGTTCAGTGATCGCCTCACTGGGTTTGCTCAGGCTCCAGATATCAATTAACTCTTCAAGAAAAGAATCCAGAACGGCCAGTTTACACATCGTCCCGGCAGCTACAGCATACACATCTGCCCTTGCTGAAAGAAGTTGTATTATTTTGCCGGCCCAGCCACTATCTATTATTTCCGGGCCGTGTATTATAATTCCATATTTCATCCTGTCATCCTTGTACTTAATGTCTCATAGGTGAAGATAAATTTATATCTTATCGATTCAAACCCTCAACCTGACAAAAGTCGGTCTATTCTGAGTAATATCCATCCCCTCCATTTTACCGTCATATGCGACTTTTGTCTTCATTGCAAATAAATGAGGACCGACAAAATGACCGTAATCACTGTACCCTATGGTAACGAAAGTATTGATGTCAATATTCCGGATTCCAATATGGGTGATATCCTGATGCCCTCTGAAATAGAAGTACAATCTCCCCCCGATGAGCTTGTAAAAAATGCTCTTGCAAATCCGGTAGACAGCAAACGACTTTCAGAAATCGTAACACCAGAATCCAGTGTAGCCATCATAGTCAGTGATATTACCCGTCCATCCCCTTCTTCAACAATGCTCCCAATACTTCTTGAAGAATTAAAATCCGGAGGATGTACCGAAGAAAATGTAACGGTGGTCTGTGCCCTGGGACTTCATCGCCAGCAGACTGAAGAAGAGATTAAAAAGATACTTGGACATCTTTATGGAAAAGTCAGGTTTGTTGAACACAATAAAGAGAATTGTGTAAAGGTGGGAACAACTTCCAGAGGGACCCCGGTAGAAATATTCAAAGAAGTTTATGAGTCTGATATAGTAGTGTGTACCGGCAACATTGAATTCCATTATTATGCAGGTTACAGTGGAGGTGCAAAAGCGATCCTTCCCGGAGTAAGTTCCAATAATTCTGTTATTACAAACCATAAGATGATGACCTTTGAAGAGGCAACTACCGGCAATATCGACAGTCCTGTAAGACAGGATATGGAGGAAGCGGCGAAAATATTCGGCCCGGATTTTTTAATCAATGTGGTCCTCAACAGCAAAAAAGAAATCGTCCGGGCTGTAGCCGGTGATATTATAGCTGCCCATAGAAAGGGAGTTGAATGTGTGGATAAAATGTACAAGGTGAAAGTGGAACCTGCAGAGGTTGTCATTACAGCAACCGATGCCTCAAAAGGGATGAACCTCTATCAGGCCTACAAACCACTGGACAATGCAAAAATGGCAGTTATTGACGGAGGCACCATCTTGCTTGCAGCCCCCTGCGGGGAAGGGTTTGGTCATGAAATATTTGAGCGCTGGAGCCGACAATGCAGTTGTCCTGCAGAAACAATTGAAAAATTCGACTCAGATTTTGAGTTTGGGGCTCATAAAGCGGCATTTATCGCACAGCTTGCAATGAAACATGATTTGCTCATGTATTCAGAAATGCCTGAAAAGGATGTACAGGATGTGTATTTCAAGCCTGTAGCAGACATCCAGCAGGCAATTGATTCAATCATTGCAGAGAATCCGGCCGTGAGAATCCATTTTATGCCCCATGGCCAGAGTACCCTTCCAATTACAAAAGAAAAAAATTAAACTAGGGGGTTTCACGCATGATCGTGGACCCAGAAATCACCTTCCATGGTGACTTCTTTTTTCCATATGGGCACCTCTGACTTTACTCTTTCAATCGCATCACTCAGGGCTTTAAACAGCTCCTGCCTGTGGGCCGATGCTACAACAATATACACAATATCCTCTCCCCGCATGAGCCGGCCACTTTTGTGATGGATTAACACTTCGATAATTCCTTCTCTTTGTTTAAGGTCATTACATATCTTTTCTATACGCTCATCAGCAACACTCTCATATTTCTCAAATTCGAGCATTTTTGTGCTGATATCATCTGTCTCCCCTCTTACTACACCGGTGAAAGTACCGATACTTCCAGCCAGAGGAAATTCAGGTATACGACGTATTTTGTTAATCATACTGTTCAGGGTTACGAATTCAGATGTTTGGTGTACAATTCCTGCAACTTCGTCCATATCCCAGTCAGAACACGGAGCAAGCCTGAGTACAACATTCCCTGCTTCCCCTTCCATCTCTCCCAGCATTATTTTGGGTAAGTCACTATTTGTAGCTCCTTCCACGATAGCGTACTCCATACCCCTGTCAGCAAGGACTTCAAGGGCTTCATCCAGTCCTGCCCCACGTTGAATAGAAACCATACCTTCCTCGGAGACTGCAGTCACGTTTTCAGCCCCAGAATCAAAATGTTTTCCCGTATCTTTTTCGGGGGAATCAAAACGATGGTCATGCATGATTTTTACAGTACCAACTTTACCCTTCAAAGCAAGTTTTTCAACCAGCCTGCAAACAAAAGTTGTCTTGCCGGTATTTTTGTAACCAATAACAGCTACGGCTTTCATAATTATGGCATGGAATTATAAGTATAAGTAGGCATTGGATTGGCTGACATAATTTGATAATTAAAAAATATTACGAATTATTTATATATAAGATTATTATTTATTTAATGTATGGATGAACAGAAATTAAGGGTACAGGATATGCCCCATGAAGAAAGGCCAAGGGAAAGAATTGCAAAATATGGGCCTTCGGGCCTTTCCAATACGGAATTGCTTGCAATAATCCTGCGAACCGGAACGGCAAAGGAAAATGTGATCAATCTATGTAGCCGTATTTTTTCAAATTATTCTATCAAAAATTTGAGTCAGGCCAATATCACAAAACTGACCGAAATCCATGGAGTAGGGATTGCAAAGGCATCCCAGATCTCTGCAATATTCGAACTGGCTCGCAGGCTTGAGAAACATTCAGATGAACCGCTGCCACGCATCCGTTCCCCGGATGATGTGTACAAGCTCCTGTATCCCCAGTTGAGGTGCCAGAAAAAGGAACATCTTACAACCCTTCACCTTGATACAAAAAACCAGGTCCTTCGGGAAGAAGTGGTATCTATAGGCAGTCTCAACGCTAACATTGTTCATCCAAGGGAAGTATTCAAATCAGCCCTTCTGGAATCAGCAGCCTCTGTAATTCTTACACACAATCATCCATCGGGAGATCCCACACCAAGCAGGGAAGATATAAACGTTACCCGTAAACTTGTTGATGGCGGTAAAATACTCGGAATTGATGTACTGGATCATGTGATAATCGGGGAAGGAAAATTTGTGAGTTTGAAGGATGAAGGATATATTTCCTGACAAAAGATTTAAAGCATTTTCCGACAATTATCCAGCCGAATGAAAGAGATAGAACTTGATGAACCGTACTCGATTCCCTACAGGGCAATCTATGCCATATGTGATGAAACGGATGAATGTGCGGAGATAATTGAACATAGTAACTGTTATGGTGGTGCTGCATGGGCCAGGCACCATTATTCTCACTCCCCAATTGTCCGGCAGGTAAGGACACTGGGAAATATGACCCGCTATCTTGTAAAAACCGGTAATATACCCCTTGAACTAAAACCATCGTCTGCGGCTGCAGGTATTGAAGCGGTGGAAGTCAAAGATAATGAGGTTGCAATTACCTATGCCGGACTGGGTGGAGGGGGCGTCGGTGCCACGCGTTGTCGTGCACAGGCAGCCGGTGTTGTGCGTTCTGAAACCACTCCCTCAGGAGGTGGAAGGGCGGCAAAAGGTACCATCGTTGTCCCAAAACGCAAGCGTGTACTGATAGGAATTGATGATACTGACACCAAAGAAACGGGTGCTACCTGGTGTCTGACCCACAACATCGCAAAAGAACTGGATTGTGCGGAAAGTGTGTACCTCTCCCACTCCCTGGTGCAACTTTTCCCTGTATCCGCAAAAACCCAGAACTGTGTTTCAACAGTCCTGGAATTTGGATGTGTGGATGAAAGGGCACAGAATGCACTGCTTGAAAATATTCGCAGTGCACTGGAAAAGTACAGTGTATCAAAGGATACAGGAATGGTTGTCCTTGACTCCTTTAATGCTTCCAGTATTAAGGAATACAGCAGATTGTGCAGGTCTGCTGAGCTGACCTATGAGTTTGCAATGGAGTATGCTGAAAATCATGGTGTGGATGTCTGGATGGATGGTAAAGGTGTAATAGGTGCCCTTGCTGCCCTCCCCTGGTTTGCCAGACCTGATGATTCAGTAATAATGGATGCTGAACTTCCATGAATGAACGTCAAATAAGCGGCAAAGATGTGATATTAAAAGCTGCCAGCCTGCTGGAAGTTAAGCTGGTCAGTGCGGTTGCCGGCTATCCTGTTACTTCGATTGTGGACCTTTTCAGAAATGATGATTTTTGGGCGGACAATACTTTCTGGATGATTAATGAAAAAGTGGCTCTTGAAACTGCCCTGGGAGCCTCGATTGACGGTCGCAGGTCTTTTGTCCTGACAAAACATGTAGGCATGAATGTACTCTGTGACCCTCTGGTTACATCCGCCACCCATACAATAGGTGCAGGTTTAGTGATAATCGCAGGGGATGACCCCGGCGCCAAAGCCTCCCAGAATGAACAGGACTCACGCTATTTCGGACCTCTTGCCGAAGTACCTGTCTTTGATCCTGCAACTCCTGAAAAGTTGTTTGGTTCACTGACAGAAGCGATCGAACTTTCGGAAAAGGCGAGTATGCCTGTTATCGTCAGAGTAACTTCCCGTCTTCTGGAATCGTTTTGTGAAAGTGCCTTATTACAGCCAAAGGGGTTGTTACCACCTGAATTTGACAAGTCTGTATGGGACTACACCATGAAAGGCAAGCATCAGCGTTTCCATTCAATGACATACCCTTTAATGGAAGATTATTCCCAATCACAGGATTGCCTGTGTCATATCAATACAACAAAAACAGGAATTATTTCCTCAGGTTATCCTGCCTGCCTTGTGGAAAAATTCATTGAAGAAAGCAACTCCCGGATTTCACATCTGGCTCTGGACATGGTTTACCCACTGCCGATTAAAAAATTGAAAGAATTTATTGATCATCATGAATATGTGCTTGTGGTTGAGGAAACAGAAGATTACATAGAATCTCATATTTCAATCGAAGACACCATAAAGGGCAAGTCCACAGGACATATACCCCATGGTAAAATAGAAAAAGAACATATACTGCATGCTCTTGAAAATATCAAAAAAACACATATGAATAAAGTGGTCAAACCGGAGACTGTTAAAGAGAGAGGACCGCGATCTATTTGTGATACATGTCCCTATCTGCCTCTATACAGAGTGCTTGGAAAAATCGATAAACCAATTGCAGGGGACATGGGTTGTTCCATATTAAGTACTTCTGCACCCCTTCAGGCCGTGGATGCAGGTTTTGCACTTGGCTCTGCCGTATCGGTCGCCTGTGGTTTCAAAGGAAAAGGTATTGCAGTCATCGGAGATTTCGGCCTGGCACATACAGGTCTACAGGGATTAATCAATGCAAAATCCAACGGTTTTGACCTGCTGGTTATTATACTGCAAAATGATGTTGCAGCTATGACGGGAGGACAGGATGTACCGGACCTTACTCATGTTCTTGAAGCACTTCATGATGACATTGAAGTGGTAGATTTTGCAGAAAAAATCAAAGAAAATGAATTACAGGCCCTTCTGATGGAAAAAATGGAAACAAAGGGAATATCCATAATAATTGCAAAGGGTACCTGTCCCAAATACTGAGGAGATACATTATGGTAAAAGTTGCCTGTATCCAGATGGACGTTGAGCATTGTAATAAGAAAACAAACATCGAAAAAGCCCTCTCTATGGCTGATCGGGCCCTTGCCATGGGCGCTGAAATAATTGTATTCCCGGAAGTGTTTTCCACAGGTTTCTGTTATGAAAAGATGGAAAAACTGGCTGAAAAGCCACCCTACCCCACAATAGGACAACTTGCGGATTTTTCAAAAAAAAACAAATGCATCCTTATCGGTTCAATCGTGGAAGAACTGGATACTGAAACCAAACCCTATGCCAATCTTGGGTTCTGTATTGAAAACGGTATAATTCGGGGAACTTATCGCAAAATCCACCCCTTTGGGGAAGAAAAAGGTCACTTCACCCCGGGTGATTCCATTCAGCCCATAAAACTTGAAAATATATGTATCGGATTGGAAATATGCTACGAGATCAGGTTTCCTGAAGTGGCACGCAAACTTGTGCTTGAAGGAGCAGACTTACTGGTGACTATTGCCCAATTTCCGGACCCCCGGGGCAATCACTGGAGAATCCTGGGTCCTGCCAGGGCAGTGGAAAACCAGATTCCTCATGTGATGTGCAACCGCACAGGTGAGGATCCGACCAAATCGTTCCCTGGAAGTTCCATGATTATTGATGCCCTGGGAAATACTCTTGCAGATTCCGACCGCGATGAATGTATAATTATGGCAGACATCGACCTCTCACTTGCCAAAGAACTATCCAGTAAAATACCTGTACTGGATGACCGTAGGGAAGATCTATATTCCAATTGAGATTCAGATCCTAACTTCGATACCCAGGATTTGCTTTTTGCCTTTTGCAATATCCCTGGCCATACGGGCACATCCAGTAGCTGCACTCCATTTTCCCAGAATCCAGGGTTTCATATCCAGATAGTGATGTATTTGTTCTACAAGGGGATCCACTTCTGCCATAGAGCCTGCAAGAAAAAGACAATCACATGTTGAATAATCCTTTAGCAGGACTTTCATGGCTTCTATTTCCATGGATGCAAAAAGAGCAAGAGTATCAATTGCAAATTTTGCCTGATCCTCATTATCTTTTAATCCACCAAGCAAATCTGCAGTGTTTTTATAAGACGTGTTTTTCAGCACACCACTGTTCATGAAAGCCTCATTTGCACCACACTTCCCGGCATCAACCTGCCTTATTGCATCAAGATCAAGAGGGCCGTGTACGGTCCCGGGTGCGAAAATACAGGCATCAAGGGCACCTACAATCTCCCCGTTTGCAACAGCCATAGTTACAGTATTTGAACTGATATCTGATACAATGAAATTATTAATACCCCTGGATAATGCATCATAGGCAATTCCAAGTTTTTCAGGACTTGTGGAATGAGAAAATACGTTCATTCGAGAATCCGTATGGCTTTTTGAATGTATCCCGGGTATTACAACTGCAGGGATTTGTGCCTTCTTGATAGTATCAAACACCAGAGTTCCCGCACCGGTCTTTTTACCGACTCCTTCAATACTTCTTACTCCACGATTGTGGACATCCTGTATATCCATAATATTGACAATTCCATCTCCCATAGAGTAAGTAAGAGCAATCATTTCAATCTGTTTGATATTGATATTGAATTGCTTTTGGATCAATTTAAGAATTTCACTGCTTTCCATCTCCTTCATTTCTGTTCGGGGAACTTCAAAATAGAAGAATTTTCCATGTTTATCAAGAGCTGCAAAACGCATTGCATTTGTGCCGTGATCAATACCTAAATACATACACAGATCACTCCATAAACATTGCATTTAATTCCTGCATTATTCTTTCCCCTTCTTCTTCTTTCCCAACGCTTGTAACAATTCTTACTTCCTGGGAAGAAGTACCATGTGTCAGGAGAGCCCTCAAATTGCCCCTGCTATCCGGACGAAGAATTTTCACATCTATCTTCCCACCGGGTGCACTCTTACCTTTAACAGTAATTACTGAAGGGATTATTCTTTTGACATCTGGATGATTACTGATTATTTTGAGCAGTTTCTTGCCATGTCTACCACCTATGATGGTGGAATGCGAACCCCCAAGCTTGCTTTGTAAGGTTGAATTAGGAGTCATATATAGGAGCCGTGGTTTTACTTTTCAAAAAAAGAAAGATTAGATGCTTTGCACATCACCCATATCCAGCAATGGAATTCCTTCTTCATAAAGTGTTTCAACAGCGGTTTTCAAATCATTAACGCGTATTATGAGGAACGCTTTTTCTGTTTTTGTTACAAAAGCGTAAGCATAATCGATGTTGACACCTTTTTTGCCAAGTACCTCTGCTATTGTTGCAAGCTGGCCAGGTACATCTTCCATTTGTATACCCAGAACATCTGTTTCGGAAACTGTAAAACCTGCATCATGCAATACACGATGTGCTTTCTCCGGCTTGTCTACTACCATCCTTATAATTCCGAAATCTCCTGCTTCAGCAATAGTAAATGCTCTTATATTGACGGATGCCTCTTTAAAGCTGGATGCAATATTTGCAAGGCGGCCTGGCTTATTCTCTGCAAAGAGTGATATCTGTTTGATAAAATTTTCATCCATGGAATCATCAACCTGTGGTGTTATGGTCTATAAATTACTCTGAAATTCTTTATAGCTTTCTATTATCGATTACCTTTTTGGATTTACCAATCGACCGCGGAAGTGTCCCATGTTCCACCAGTTCGACACCAACTGAAAGATTAAGCACACTCTTTAGAGCAGAGGCAACTTTTTTCTCCAGGGAGATTATATCGTTGACCTTGTCACTAAAGGCTTCATCATTCATTTCAATCTGTATCTTCATTGTATCCATTTCATTGATACGATCCACATGTATCATGAAATGTTCTCCAACTTCGGGTATCTTCATAAGCACGGATTCTACCTGTCCAGGGAATACGTTGATTCCACGGATAATCAGCATATCATCCACACGTCCGGTAACCCTCATTATTCTGGGATGTGTACGTCCGCATTCACAGGGTTCCTTGTTCAGGATTGTATAATCCCCTATTCTGTAACGGATAAGAGGCAGGGCTTCTTTCGTAAGAGTGGTTATTACAATTTCTCCCCTTTCTCCTTCTGGTAGAGTTTCTTCTGTTTCGGGATCGATTATTTCCACAATAAACTGGTCGCCCCATATATGAATTCCATCCTGGCAAGTACATTCAGTAAAAAGAGGGCCACTGAGTTCAGAGGTACCGAACACATCATACGCCTTGATACCTGTAGCGTCTTCCATACGCTTGCGCATTTCCTCTGTCCAGGGTTCGGCTCCGAATATACCGGTTTTCAGGCCGGTATCCTCCTGGAAGTCAATACCCTTGTCCTTTGCTTCTTCTGCCATGTAAAGGAAATAAGAAGGAGTACATGCAAGCGTTGTGGTACCGAGATCCTGCATCAGTTCAAGCTGTTTATCGGTGTTACCAACACTAATAGGCAGGACGGTGGAACCCACTTCTTCAGCACCATAATGCAGCCCGAGTCCACCTGTAAAAAGACCGTATCCGTAACTTACCTGAAGGACATCCCCGCGGCCCACACCAATTGATGTTAATGCTCTTCCAAGGGACTTTGCCCATTCATGAATGTCATTTTTGGTATAACCCACAACCGTAGGTTTTCCAGTAGTACCCGAAGAAACATGATAGCGTACAAGCTGAGTATCAGGTACACAAAACATTCCTTTAGGATAATTGTCTCTTAGGTCCTGTTTATACGTAAACGGAAGTTTTTGAAGATCATCCAGGGTCTTGATATCTTCCGGTTTCACTCCGGCTTCATCAAAACGTTTTTTGTAAAAAGGAGAGTGAGTATAGACATAGTCTACAAGATGGCGCAACCGCTCCTCCTGAATCTGTTCCAGCTCATCAAGGGACATTCTTTCAATCTGTGGGTTCCAGTATTCGATCATGTTATCACATAACAGCCATTTTGTCATGTACAAAGTACATCATTATTTATGGTATTTGAAATTAAGATTTATAAACTAGACGGATTCTTCTTATTCCGGAGAACTTCAATAACCTTTTGTTTGCAGGCCCAAAGTATCTCTTCCATATCGGCAACTACATCGATACCCGCAGCACCTGCATGTCCTCCACCTGTGCCATTGTAATCAGCACTCACATCTTCCATGATCTGACCCAGATTTACTCCGGCATTTACAGCATCTCTTTTTGCCCTTCCGCTAACCCGGATAGAGTTTTCTTTCAGCGTACCTACAAATGCAACATCAGCACCTATATTGATCAGCATTGAAGAAGCAGAACCTCCAAAAGAGCTTACATGAGAGGTAGCCACAAGCCAGCTTTCCACTCTTTCAATCTCCGCACGATTGGCCGTCTTTAGCATGGCAATACGCATAGACACATCCTGTGGAGTAGAAGCCATCAGCTCCAGTACTTCCGCATATTCAACACCACTGCTTTCAATTATATTAGAAAATGTACGGAAAGTATCACTTGTTGCATGTTTGAAATGCCCGGTATCGGTCACAATACCTGTCATAAGCCCCACAGCAGTGCGGTTCATAATAGGGGCACCCATGCATTTCAGTACATCATAAACTATTTCTGCAACAGATGTCTTATTGCGGTGCAGATAAAATGCTGCATTCTCTGTAAGAGCAGTTGTTGCGTGGTGATCAATCACGCCATAGTGACATAATTCAATATCATTTAACTGTGCAATTGTTGAAGTATCTACTACAACCGTAAGATCGTAGTCTTCGGGGTTTGGGTCTTCCACAACATCAATCTCAAGTTTGTCAACCAGCAAAGAAGCAACACGATTGCAACCATCAACCAGCCCTACTTTGCCTCCAATAGCTTCAGATAGAGCAAAGGCACTGCTTACAGCATCGGGATCAGCATTGCGATGACATAGATACAGGATATTATGGTAGTCAAGGAGTTTGTTGTAGAATCCCTCTTCATCTACTTTCATTTCAACCTCTACCTATCACTACCCGCAATTATGGCGGCAAATGATAGTTGGCAGGCAGGTCAGGCTCACTGTGCCTGATAACCGCCTTGGGTGCCCATAGCCTGTTTGACTTGTTCTTGAAGCTGGTTGAAACGTTTGGAGATGCGTTCTTCCTGACGAGAAATAGACTGCAATCTCAGTGAAAGGGTTTCATTTCTCTCTTTGAGCTTTTCGATAGCATCATCCTTGGTAGTACGTATCTGCATATCCCCAACAGTCCTGTAGACAACTGCATCTCCGGACAACTGTTCAAGTTCTTCCAGAGCAGTTTCCGTTTCTTTCAGTGTACTTTCGATCTGATTTTTTTGCATAGCAAGTGTCTGGGCCTGTTGTTGAACCTGCTGCAACTGTGCCAGCTGGTTCTGGACCTGTGGGGGTAGTTCTGAACTCATTTTAGTTTCACCTGAGCATCCAATAAACCTAAAATGATTTTAATGTTTCTATGGTTCATTCATCTTGAAAAGATGTCTGCAGTTGTTTATTAGAAGAGAGTCAAGCAACCTGAGATTCAATAGTACATCACAAGATAGATGTGTACCCCCAGCAGATAAGAAAGGAACCATAATGCAGCTATGAGTTTCATTGCAACGAACCTATTGAGAATATCCTTGACCCTGCCCATAAAAAGTAATTCTACATAAAGGCCCAAAAGAAGGACAAAAAGGCCCAAACCATGATGGAAAAGCAGTTCAATATTGAAAAACGTGTTAAAGTAATAAGTAGATCTTACACCAGACATAGCGGGGTACATAAAAAATATTGTCGACAAAAACTGTGCAAACAAAGCAAAACCCATTATGCGACAATGGAGTTTAGTTTTATTATTACGAACAAGATATATTGAAACAAGTATAATAATTATCAGAATTGTTTGAACAATAAGGTTCAACATAAAATACCCCCTCCAAAGTGCCTGATTGAATATTGGGACAAAATGATATAAAAAACTGCCTTACAATAGAAATACAAAAAAGAGGTATATAACACATGGCAATGCTATCAAGGAAAGAACTTAACAAACTACTGGAGGGTGAGCAGCCTCTTGTCGAAGGTTTTGTGGATAAAGAACTTCAGGTGCAACCCAATGGAATCGAACTTACACTTGAGAGTGTGCACAGACTAAATGGAAAGGGCACCATCGATTTTGATAATTCAAAAAGGCAAATCCCTGAAAGTATACCTCTTGATTTTTATGAGGAATGGATTGACCTCGAAAAAGGCATATACAAAATTATCTTCAATGAAATCGTTAATATTCCCAAAAATATTGCAGCACTCGCAACACCAAGGTCAAGCCTGATACGTGCCGGAGCGACACTGGAAACTGCTGTATGGGATGCCGGATACCGTGGCAGAAGCGAATGTTTACTTGTTGTTTATAACCCTGATGGCCTGAAACTGCAAAAAAATGCGCGTACGATACAACTTGTATTTTATACTCTGCACACAGAAGTTGATGAAGGATACAATGGTAAATACCAGAATGAGAATACCTGCTTACAATAATTTTTTATAAAAATACATGTACATATATGTACAGGAGAGTACACATGAGTGAAATTGGCAAATCCGTAAGAATCGAACGCATATTCGATCGTAATACACAAAACGCAATAATAATACCAATGGACCACGGAGTCGGAGCCGGGCCTCTAAGAGGACTGACAGATATGCCTACTACTGTAAATAAAGTCGCTGAAGGTGGTGCAAACGCAGTATTGGGGCACATGGGTCTTCCCAAATACGGTCACAGAGGATATGGAAAAGACGTGGGATTGATAATCCATCTTTCCGGTTCAACATCCCTTGGACCTGACCCAAATCACAAGGTACTGGTTACCACCATTGAAGAAGCAATAAAAGTTGGCGCTGATGCAGTATCAGTCCACATAAATATAGGTGCAGATGATGAAGCAAAGATGTTGCAGGACCTTGGTAGAATTGCAAAGGGCTGTGATGAGTGGGGAATTCCACTTCTGGCAATGATGTATCCCAGAGGACCCCGTGTAGCATCAGAGCATGATGCAGAGTATGTGAAACATGCTGCAAGAGTTGGTGCCGAGCTGGGGGCAGATATCGTGAAAACAAATTACACAGGAGATATTGATTCATTCAAAGAAGTCGTGGAAGGCTGCCCGGTACCTGTTGTTATAGCAGGCGGTCCCCAGATGGAAACAGAAGAAGACCTCCTGCAGATGATACATGATTCACTGGAGGCAGGTGGAAGAGGTGTTGCAATCGGCAGAAATGTATTCCAGTCCGAAGATCCGGTTGTTACCGTATCTAAAATATCCCGCATTGTACATGGAGGAGAATCTGTAGAAGAAGTACTCAATCGATAAAATTTGAAAAGAAGAGAGCAAGACCATGTAAGTGGTATGGCCAAATGAAGATATGTTAGGTGGTGGTGGTGGTACGATATGAAAATGGTCTTGCCTAATTATAGTGTATATACAGTCCTCTATAAATACTTTTTTGATAATATCATCATTATGATGAGAAATTATAAGATATATATACAAATGGATATGATCTAAAAATATTGACAGATCACACATTCCCAATAAATGAACAAATGTTATTGGATTTTAATTGTTCATAATTATAGTGCAATTTTGAAATAGTTCGATAGAATTAAATGTCATGGAAATATGGAGAATGAGATCACTTTCATAGATATTATACCATTTATCGAGGATTAAATTATGGACAAATATGAGCAGGTTATCGAACTGGCAAAAAGACGCGGATTCCTGTGGAACTCTTTTGAATTATATGGAGGTACTGCCGGATTCTATGACTACGGACCCCTGGGAAGTACCCTGAAACGCAGAATAGAAAACATTTGGAGACAATTCTATGTTGTCCGGGAAGGCTTCATGGAAATCGAAACTCCTACCATCGGCATAGAGGATATATTCGTAGCTTCCGGTCACGTAGGTGGTTTCTCCGACCCCCTGTGTGAGTGTGAACAATGCAAAGAGGCTTTTCGGGCAGATCACCTGATTGAGGACTATGTAGCTGTTGCAGATGCATTGAGTAACGAAGAAGTAGATGAGATGATCAGCAAACATGGTATTTGCTGCCCGGAATGTGAGGGCAAACTCGGAAAAGCCAGAGAGTTTAACCTGATGTTTGAGACGAGTATAGGACCCGGTAATGGCAGACCCGGATACCTGCGTCCGGAAACCGCCCAGGGAATCTTCATTGATTTCCAGAGGCTGGCGCGTTATTACAGGGAAAAACTGCCCTTCGGTGTAACCCAGATCGGTAAGTCATACCGTAATGAGATATCCCCGCGACAGGGTGTCATAAGACTCAGGGAATTTACCCAGGCTGAGGCTGAAATATTCACCCATCCAGAAGAAAAAACACATCCCGAAATTACTGCAGTGGAGAATGACCTGATAATACTTTATTCCGATGAGGCACAGGAAAGAGGAAAACTGGAAGAAATGACAATCCGGGAAGCAATCGACAACAAAATCATTGCCCACGAATTCTTGGCCTATCATATTGCCCTTACCAATCGTTTCCTCAAACGTATTGGTATTTCTCCCGATAAACTGAGATTCCGCCAGCATAAGAAAGATGAGATGGCACATTATGCAATCGATTGCTGGGATGCCGAAATCAAAACAGCTCGTTTTGGATGGATAGAAACAGTGGGTATTGCTGATCGGACCGACTATGACCTAATTGCCCATACAAATATGAGCAAAAACGAGCTGGCTGTCTATATTGAATATGATGAACCTAAAATGGTGAAAAAATTTGCCGTAAAACCAGATATGGGAAAACTCGGACCCCTCTTCAGGAAAAAAGCAAAGGATGTTGCAGAAGCTCTCAAACAACTTGGGCATGAAGAATTTGAAAAAGATGGCGATATAAACGTAGTAGTCAACGGCGAGGAAGTTTCAGTACCAAAAGACGTTGTTTCAGCTGAAGAAGTGGAAGAGAAAATAAGCGGGGAAACTGTGGTACCCCATGTTATCGAACCTTCCTATGGTATCGACAGGATATTCTACACATTACTGGAACATGCTTATGAAACCGAAATGGCCCCTACAGCTGAAGAAGAAAAGGAAGAAGAGCGTATTCTTCTCAAATTTAAGAGTGAAATTGCCCCTATTCAGGTAGCAGTCCTTCCACTTATGAAAAACAGTTATGAACTGGTCAGTAAAGGCAGGCAGGTCGTAAGTAACCTTAAGGACATAGGATTGATGGTGGCTTATGATGATTCAGGAACCATCGGAAGAAGATACCGAAGGAATGATGAAATAGGCACCCCATATTCGGTAACTATTGACTACGACACCCTTGAAGATAATACTGTTACAATTCGTGAAAGAGATACCATGAAACAGGTTCGAACCCCTGTAAGCGATCTTGAAGGAAACCTGGAAAAATTAATCAGTGGAAATATGGTGTTTGAGGAGGCCGGAAGCCCCCTCTAATACTTTCAATCCGCTTTGCTAAGCTATTAATAAAAATTGTTTGTTATTTCCCCTTTAAAGATAAGTAAAGGGTAATATGGTAAAGTACATACAACATCCCCTGATTAAACCCGATTCTGTCGAACAACGTCTCTACCAGCTTGACCTGGCAGGCAAAGCACTATCTTCCTCTACACTGGTAGTCCTTCCCACAGGACTGGGCAAAACAATAGTAGCTCTGCTTGTCATGGCGTCAAGACTGGAGGCTACGGGAAAAAAGGTGGTGATGTTATCACCCACAAAACCACTGGTCGAACAACACGCAGCTTTTTTTAGCCAGATGTTAAACCTGGAACCTGAAGAAGTGATGACATTTACGGGAAATCTTCCTCCTGCAAAGAGAGAAAATATGTGGGAAAGAGGTAGGGTAATAGTATCCACGCCCCAGGTTATAGAAAACGACCTGCTCACAAAAAGGATCAGTCTTCAGGATGTGGCCCACATAACATTCGATGAAGCTCATCGTGCTGTTGGAAACTATTCATATACCTACATTGCAGAGGAATACTTCAACCAGGCAAAAGAACCCTTGTGTCTGGCAATTACCGCAAGCCCGGGAAGCTCAGATGAAAAGATAGCAGAGGTCTGCGAAAGTTTGCATATCGAAAAAGTGGCAGTCAAAACAGAAGATGATTCTGATGTTGCCCCTTATATCCACCATAAGAAAGTCGAATGGGTTCACTTAAAACTGCCCGATGAAATGCAAAGGCTCAAGGATTTGCTCGATAAAGTTCTGGAAGACAGGATTCAAAAACTGGATGAAGTTGGATACAGACTGCCCTACGGGAAAAAAACCTCAAAAAAGGAACTACTGGGACTTCAAAGAAAAATGCAGGGCCAACTCAGAAGTGGAAACCCTGATCCTTCTGTATACAGTTCCATATCCCTCATGGCAGAAATCCTCAAAGCAGGCCATGCAATAGAAGTCATTGAAACCCAGGGAGTAGGGGCTCTTGCCAAATATGTGGACCGCCTGGAGAGGGAAGCCTGTACAAAGGGAGCAAGTAAAGCTTCTAAAAGACTAATGGAAGACCTGTCCATGAGGCAATTATCCCATCGTCTTAAAGAGTGCGGTGCAGAGCATCCCAAACTTGAGACAGTGTGTAACATTGTAAAAGAAGAATTAATCTCCAATCCAGATTCAAGAGTTATCGTTTTTACCAATTTCAGGGATACAGCAGAAATGGTAACAGATGCACTATCGGAGATTGAAGATATAAATCCAGTGAAATTCGTAGGCCAGAGTTCAAAATACAAAGACAAAGGCCTGACCCAGAAACAACAGGTCGAAATTATCGATCATTTCAAACAGGGAAACTTCAATGTACTTGTTGCAACTTCCGTTGCTGAAGAGGGACTGGATATACCTGCAACAGACCTGGTTGTTTTTTATGAACCAATCCCTTCGGAAATACGCAGTATCCAGAGAAAGGGGAGAACCGGCCGCAAACATGCCGGCAGGGTTGTAGTTCTGGTAACAAAGGGAACCCGGGACGAAGGCTACTACTGGAGCAGTGCAAACCGGGAAAAGAAGATGCAGGGAAATATCAGACAACTCCAGGAAACACTGTCCACAGAAGAACAAGATAATCCTTTCATTAAAGAAAAGCAGCGCAGTCTTGAAGATTTTGACAACAGTGCAGAACCTGCAGATGACACCGGGCCGGAAGTCGTGGCGGATCAAAGAGAGATACGCAGTACTGTAACACGCAATCTACAAAAAGCAGGTGCAGCCCTTAGTGTAAAAACCCTCGAAGTGGGAGATTACGTTGTCAGTGAGAATGTCGCTATTGAGAGAAAGGAAACCGTGGATTTCGTGAATTCACTTATTGAGGGGAAGCTCTTCGAGCAGATTTCAAACCTGACACGCACTTATGAGAAAAACATCCTGATTATCGAAGGAGAGGGACTATTCAATGCCCGCCGTATCAATCCATCTTCCATTTACGGTGCAATGTTATCAATATCAATGGATTTTGAAACAACTATTCTCCATACCAGAGATGCAGAAGAAACAGCAGCTCTCATAATCCAGATAGCTAAAAGACACCAGGGGAAGGATAAAAAACCTATCAATCCTCACGGGAAAAAAGCTGCTCCAATCCTTTCAAAGCAGCAGGAATATATTGTATCCGCAATTCCCCAGCTTGGGCCACAGGCAGCACGCAACCTGCTTGAATATTTCGGGTCTGTTGAGGCTGTAATGAAAGCTTGTGAAGAAGAACTCAGGGAAGTGAAACTCATTGGTCCTAAAACCGCTGCACGTATAAGAGAAGTGGTTTGTAGCGAATATAAAGGATAAGATCAGGAATTGGATCTTATCCTTTCCAGAATATTCATTCCCCTCTCGATAAGATCAAAAGCGTCTTCTACACGCCGGGGGTCTGATTCTGATTGAATGTTTTTTGCTATTTCAACAAGTTTGGATTCAATCAATTGTTCAAGGGGACTTGAGCCCTTCCTTTCACCATGCAATGAATCAGATACTGGTTCCTGAAGGTTGGTGTGTGGTTGCGATGGAGCAACTTTTGGTTTATTTTCAACAGTTTCTGTTTCAAATTCCTCTTTTGATACTTCTGTTTCAACAGAAGGAATCGTTTCCTCTACCTTTTCATCCTGATCTTCTTCCCCCTCTTCTGCAACGTTACATAGAGGACATAGGACCTGCCCCTGATAACGGAATAAAGGAGATCCACAAGTATCACAATGTTGTGCAAGCATTGTGCCACCAAGCTCAAGCAATTTGGAAATTCTTCTTATTTTAGCATCGTCATCATTTCTTCCCATTATTATCACATCACAACTAAAAGAATAATATGTAGCCGGAATACAGCATTCAGTACAAAGAGGTAATAGTCCACCCAGGAATTTAAATCTGACTGAATAGAACCAACAACTTTCATAAGATAATATTCCAGCAAACGGGTAAGTTTTTATATGAGATTATTAGTTAGACATACAGAACTAACCCTTATTTTATGCCCCTAATTAACTCAAGGTGATCAAAATGCTGTCTGTTAATACTAAAGATGTTATAGAGCAATGCACACAGGTACTGGAGCACATAGCAAACGATAATTCAGTCCCAAGAAATATCAGGCGCTCCGCCACCGAAGTCGTGGAAAAATTAAACGATGACAGTGAAGCCCTTTTCCTGAGAGCTTCTTCAAGTATATCCATTCTTGAAGACATCAGTAATGACCCCAACATCCCCCTTCATACCCGTACATTAATCTGGAATGTAGCAAGTCAGCTTGAAACAATACCTGTGGATGAATAATTCACCAGGTATCTTTTTTTAATATCTAGATAATCCCCAGGAAACATGGATTCTATTACAGGCACCCTTATTGGAAATTTTGAAGAAAAGGATGCTGCACGGGAAAAAGGTCTGGCCCTGTCACGTAAACTTGTTAGAGCGTGCCGTACAACTACTATCGCAATTCATCGCAAAGAAAGGGATACTGTCAAAAAGAATCTCCTGACTGCTCGTAATTATCTCCGGGAAATGAATGAAACCCTGGGAAAATACCCTGAAATATATTACAAAGGACCTGTGGGACAGGCACAGCAGGAATATGCAGAATGTATTATCACCTATTCTTTATTATGTGAAAATAAGACACTTGAAGAATTGCCAACCCCCCAACAGATGGAAGTCGAAGATTCAGCCTACCTTAATGGCCTTGCAGAAGCAGGCGGAGAATTGAGAAGGCATGTACTTGATCTGATAAGAGAAGACAAGCCTGCAGAGGGGGAAAAATATTTACAGATAATGGATAACATTTATTCACTTTTAATAATGTTTGATTACCCTGATGTAATTACCGCAAATCTCAGACGTCACACGGATGTACTCAGATCCCTGAATGAAAAGACCAGAGGAGATCTGACCCATGCATTACAGCAATATAAATTCCAGAAATTAATGATGAATTCGCAGGAAATAAATCAAATTTAAAAGGGAACTCATATGAAATTCAATCCTGATAAAATAAGAGAAGATGCCAGCGAAGATTTTGACAGGGCCTGGAACGATAGCGCAAAGTATGTCAAAAAGCCTCTGTTCAATGAACGCTACCCTATAACATCAATCAACTATGGTAAACCTCATCCTGTTTATGATACTATTGCGAAACTAAGGGAAGCCTACCTTCGGATGGGTTTTGAGGAAATGATGAATCCCATCATTGTTGATGAACAGGAAGTGCACAAACAATTCGGACATGAAGCACTGGCCGTACTTGACAGATGTTTCTACCTGGCAGGACTTCCCCGGCCAAATGCCGGCATATCCGATGAGCGTATATCTAAAATAAAAGAAATGCTGGGAGATCTTTCCACAGAAGATATTGATATGATACGAAAGGTCCTGCATGCCTATAAGAAAGGAGAGATAGAAGGTGACGATCTGGTTCCCGAAATGGCCGCAAAGCTGGACGTGTCAGATTCCCTCATAGTCGAAGTCATAGATCAGGTGTTCCCGGAATTTAAGGAACTGACACCAAAAGCAGGCAAACGTACCCTGCGCAGTCATATGACCTCCGGCTGGTTTATCAGCCTCTCAGAGATTCTCAAGCGCCGTGAACCCCCATTCAATTTGTTCTCCATCGACAGGTGCTTCCGCCGGGAACAACAGGAAGATGCTGCCAGGCTTATGACCTATTATTCAGCGTCCTGTGTTATAATGGATGAGGATGTGACCGTAGATTACGGCAAAGCTGTTGCCCAGGCCCTGCTATCACAATTTGGTTTTGAGAAATTCCAGTTCAGGCCTGATGAAAAACGCAGTAAATATTACAGTCCAGATACCCAGATAGAGGTATTTGCATACCATCCAAAACTTGTAGATTCCAATACCAAATATTCGGATGGATGGGTAGAAATTGCTACTTTTGGAATATATTCCCCGATACCTCTTTCAAAATATGATATTCCCTATCCTGTGATGAATCTGGGCCTCGGGGTTGAAAGGCTTGCCATGATCATCCATGAGGCCACTGACCTGAGGGGAATGAGCTATCCACAGATGGAATTGTACTCTGAATGGGAGATGTCCGACAGCGAACTTGCCAGACATGTCGAAATTGACATGATACCCGAAACATCTCAGGGGAGGGAAATATTCGAAGCCATTGTTGAGCAGTGTCAGGTCCATGCATCCGAACCAAGCCCCTGCGAGTTGCCTGCATGGGAAGGGGAAATTGAAGGGCACAATGTAAAGGTTTCAGTCATTGAACCCGAAGAAGACACTAAACTCTGTGGCCCGGCTGCTTTTAATGAGATTGTAATTTACAATAACGACATCCTGGGATTGCCAAATAATAAGAAATGGAAAAAAGCATTTTCCAATCATTCAGCAAGGACCGGTGTCAGGTTTATTGAAGCACTGGCGGCAAAGGCAGCAAGCGAGGTCGAAGATGCTGTTGCAAAAGACGATACTGAAATTGAAACACGTGCAAGAATAATAAAGACACCTGCAGAAATCAACATAAAACTATCCCCCCTTGCCCAGCGTTATGTGACCGGCAAAAACAAGAAAATAGACATAAGGGGACCTGTGTTTACCACGATAAAGACAGAAATTTCATGAAAATATTATCCTATTCGGCTTTATAGTGGTTCAGAAATCTGCAGGAAGAAATAGGTAGACAGGTAGTCACCACTGATGGGTTTGAAAATATAAAACTTATTGGGGGTGCGGACTGTACCTATTTCAAAGATCTTGTAATATGCTGTATTGTCGTACTAAAATATCCCACAATGGAATTTGTCGAAAGGACAGTTCATATTGGAAAAATAAGTTTTCCTTATATATCGGGATTTTTTTCATTTCGTGAGGGAGAAGGGACAATAAGAGCCTACCAGAAGCTCAGCCACAAACCTGATCTGCTTATGATCAATGCCTGTGGTACCACCCATCCTGCAAATGCCGGATTTGCCTCTCATATTGGAGTGGTCCTGGATAAGCCTACAATAGGGATTACAAAAAGAATTTTTTGCGGCAGGGCAAAAATACCACAAAAAGGAAATGAAGCCCAGCCATTATATCATGGAAGAAAACAAAAAGGTTGGCTCCTTAAAGTATTGCCCGAAACAAAACCAATCGTAATTACAGTCGGACATCTGACGTCCACCAGGAGTTGCCTGGATATCACAAAAAAGTGCCTGAAAGGAAACAAAATGCCTGAACCATTAAGGATTGCTCATCGATGTGCAGGAGAAGAGAAAAAGAAATGGGGTAAAAGCAGTGGTACATGAGTGGATAAAAAACATAAAGAGCATTATGGATGAAGGAAGTCCGGTTTGTATTACTTTCCAGAACAGCACGAAAGGGGACGTATCTGAGAAACTCTTCTGCGAAATCATTACCGATGCAAGATATGGAAAACAATCCCTGATTAGGACACAACGATGCAGAGTCGGCAAGTTCATCCTTGGCAAAAGCAATGAACCCCCGGCTGAATATTATTTTAATTCAGGTAGATACGCATCATACGAAATCGCAGAAAATGCGGTCCTTTCCCTAAGCCGGCTTGAAAAAGAATACGGGAGTTTGAAAATCGAACCTCTTTCAAAAAACAGCTCAAAATTTGATCTTTGTATTTTGTATCTGAGACCTGAAAAAGCAATGCGAATAATCCAGGCGATAGCCTATTACAATGGAACTCCAGCAGACATTCAAACAATCGGCGCAGCTTCTGTATGCAGTGATTGTGTAGCAGGGACCCTGAATAAAGGAATAGCCCTGTCTTTTGGATGTAAGGGATCCAGAAAACACAGCAAGTATAGCAGCGAAGAAGTACCTATCGGAATACGCTATGACATGCTGGAAAAAGTAGAAAAGGCACTGGGAATTATCCCGGATACCTTTGATTGATCAACGGGCATCATAGAAGGAAATTTCTTCGGCATCAACAAGGGTAATCTGCCCTATCTGATTGGAGAGCACTTTCCTCACCCTTGCCACACATTTAGATTGCAGCTGGATACGTATCATGGTCATTTCCCTTTCCTCGTAAAAATTATCCGTACCGTTGATTATACGATGCGTAGAAACCTGATGCTGCATTAGTTTTACGATAATACCCTTTGTGCCTGCAGTCAAATCCTGTGTACTTGTGGAAGTAAGGAAAATATTTTCTCCTACGTTCAGATTCAGTGTCGTGAAAAAATTATGAGGACTTCTAATCTCAATAGTCCTTAAGCCATGATTTTTAAGATCTGTAACTACATCGTGAGAGATTCCGGTTAAAGCAACATATTCCATTTAGATCACCCATACATCGGGAACTCTTTTCTGGCGGAAGATGGCTGTTCTGTGGTCCGCACATCTTCTGCAAGTTTCTGCATCTCAACTTCAATCTTCTCAGCCTGCTCGATGAGACTTTCCGTATCTATTGAGTAATCACACAGGTCATTTAGGATCTTTATTACAGCTGCAGCAGCCCTTGGATCCGGATTCTGGGTTTGTGTAGCCCCAAGAAGACTGATGGCAGGAAGTTTACGCATAAAGCATTCCGCCATAATACTGCCGGAAATTCCCGATATTGTACCCATCTGGAAGATTTCCACTTTTTCTTTTATGCGCTCCAGCATTTCCTCAGTTGTAGCAGCACCGAAGACAATAGGCTCTTCACTCGCAGTAGCAATTCCGGCAATTGAAATGATTTCCTTTACATTTACTGACTGAGCCCAATCAACAAGGGCCTTACTTACATCATAGGAAATAGAAGGATTGATGGGGATATCCGACACAACCATTATTAGATTGAGATCCGGATTTTCATATATCCTTACAGGCATATTGATTACACCCTCATAGAGCACGGCTATAGGAGGGAAATAACGAGATTCTATGGAACCTATATATTCCATATCGAGTTCTTCAATTATTTGCTGACTTGCAATATTACCCACAAGCCCGATACCCGGGAACCCTTCTATTAAAATAGGTTCTTCGGATTTTACCTTCTCTGTGATAATATGTACATCACTTTTGTAATCTGTTTCCGACAAAAAAACCACCTGCGTTTAGAAATCTAATATAAACTATACCAACTAGCATAGTATATGTTTATACTGATAGATAAGTCCTGCCCGAAATGAAACATATAAAATTTATAATTTCTTTTCTTTCAGGTTTATATCTTCATCCTGCTGGTGTGACATCAATATTGCAGATTTTAAGAAAAAGGCCGTTAAAAGCACTGCCAGTGCAAAGAAAAGTAGTGCAATAATAACAATTGTCAGTGGATCCATGTCTTAAAAATAAAAAAGAAAGTGAGTTTACACTTTCTGTGGTTTCTCATAAAGTTTTGTTTTCTGAAGCTGGACACCCTTCTTGGAATGAGGCTGCCTGAACACAGAATCATTGGCTTTCTCAATTTCCCTGGCTTCAATTGCAAGCTGTGCGGCTGCACGCATGAGTTCATGGCCTGTTGCTGCAGTGAGAGCAACATCTTCAATCTCTTTAAGGATAAAGCAGGCTGGCATGTTTACTTCTGCGACTTTGCTTGCCATGTGGAGAGATGCAAGACCTTTTGCTTTAGCGTAAGGGTTATTGAAACCTGCACGTTCAATGCATTTTTGTGGTTTTGCAAGAATGTGTGGAAGTTCAAGGTCTGCACCGGATTTGCCTTCATCGACCTGGGCAGTTACTGCATCAAGTTCTTCCTGAAGAAGTCTGACAACACCACAGGTAGAGAGGACCTTCATTGCATCAGAGTTAAAGGAGGCCATTTCAACAGCATCTAAGAACTCTGTCTTGGCACCGATAAGAGGATCAACGGTCATTATAATGTAACCGAAACCTGCATCCTCAAGAGCCTGTCTGTCATCTTTCTTGGTAGGTCCGTCAGAGACGACAATACATGGATAATCGTTCCATAACTCACGGGCAGATTTGGGACCCGGTGCACTTGCGTTGGGGCTGATCATTACAACAAAGTCAGGCTCCCACGCCTTCAATTCTTCAGTAGAAGCTGCTGTTTCCTTGTCCATTTTGGGGCCAGTACCAAACACGCGGGTGCTGATACCTTCCCTGGCTGCAATTTCATCCTGTACAAGGTCAATGACCTGGCTCATACCCAGGTTACCCAATTTGATAAATCCTACTTTTACCATATAATCACAGAGGGAAAATAACTACGTAGCATATATTATTTTTGGAATTACACATAACAGTACTAAATTGTTAAATAAGAATGGAAATAGCGGACCTTTTTATCCGAAAAAGTTAAAAGCAATGTGACTAATCTACAGCCATATTTCCTACATACCTCTATTATTATCTCAAATGATCAGGTTTGATGAAGTGACTTTAGCCAGCAATTCTAACAGAAAATTTTCTAAACTGATTATTTTTGATATGGACAGCACCTTAATAGATGCTGAGTGTATCGATGAGCTTGCACTTGCTGCAGGAGTGGCAGACAAAGTTGCACAGATTACAGATCGCACAATGAGAGGAGAACTTGATTACCATCTGGCTCTTCTGGAAAGAGTGAAACTCCTTAAAGGTCTGGAAATAACAAAGGCAAAGGAAGCGGTTGAAAAGATCGAACTAATGCCCGGTGCAAAAGAGCTCCTTGAGCATGTACAATCAATTGGATACAAAACTGCAATGTTATCCGGTGGATTTACTCTGTCCTCGGACAGGGTTGCAAAATTACTCAACATCGATTACGTATATGCCAACACTCTAGAGGTGAAAAATGGATATCTGACAGGTGTAGTGTCTGGTCCTATGACACAAAACCTTTCAAAGGAAGTTGCCTTTGAAGAAATTGCCAGAAAGAATGGCTTCCTACCCGAAGATTGTATCGTGGTAGGAGATGGGGCAAATGATGTCTGTATATTTAAGAGAGCAGGTTATTCAATTGCATTCAATCCAAAACCAATTCTCCATCAACATGCAGATGTCATAATTTCGAAGAAGGACCTTAGGGCCTTAATCTCCGTGATTGATTCACTACAATAAAGTGGATCCTGAAGTATCGTGCATTAGAAATGCATGAAATGCCAGCTACATTTGCTGGACCGGGAGGATAAATCGAACATGCAAAAAGAACTGAAAGACAAAAGGAAAGATCTGAGGGACACCTCTGAAGAACACAAGAATAAACGTAATGAACTTAATGCACAGGCAAGTACACTTGCATCAAAACGCAATGAGCTCAACAAAAAGACCAAAGATCTTATCAACGAAGCACAGGAATATAAAAAACTTCGTGATGAAAACAACGAAAAAGTTCAGGAATTCAAGGATCTTCGTGATAAGACCAACGAAAAGGCAAATGAACTTTTTGGAAAAGTTGATGAGCTCAGAAGTGCCAATAATCTTACAGGACCATCCCTGAAAGAGATTCGCAAGGATATCGACAGGCTGGAATTCTCACAGCAGACCGAAGTTCTTACACCATCAAAAGAAAAAGAACTGGTCAACAAGATATCCGAACTCCGGAAACTTTACGATACAAAGAAAAAGCAAATTGAAAGTAATACTGAGCTAAATGACCTGCTTACGGAAGCACAGGAAATCAGGGAAGAGGCTTCCGGCTACCATACAACCCTTTCTGAATATGCTCAGAAAGCTCAGGAATATCATGACAAGATGATTACCACTTTCAAAGAAGCGGATAAGATACGCGCGGAATCCGATACTGCACATAAAGAGTTTGTACAAATCCAGGAAAAAGCAGATGAAGAGCACAAGGCTTTCATTGCAGCTCAGAAGGAAATCCGGGATATTGACAAAGAACTTCGCAAACTCAAGAAGAAAGATGGTGGCAAGAAAGGCGCAGATATGGAAGAAGTCCGTAAGGATGCCGAGGATATATTTGATAAGTTCAAATCCGGCGAGAAACTTACTACAGAAAACCTCATGACTCTCCAGAAGTCCGGTCTTCTATAAGAATGGAAATAATTATCAGGGGAAACCCTGATTATATTTTTATATATCATTTAAGGACGTATTGATTTCTGTAATTATCATCCCGCATAAGACAGGTTTTTGCTTTATATACAGAATCTTTCCGGATTCTATCCCATATTATATTTATTTTTTCTTCATGTATGTTACCTACCGAAATTGGTATGCATGCACATGGACTGACATTTCCTTCAGGGGTTATATGCAACCATTTTTTGCCAGCAAAGCATCCCATTTTGCGCAATACATGAGGAACCGAAAATACACGAGGTCCACTCATGTTATTCGAACGTTCAATAAAATCATTGAATTTTTGCATGTCCCCGGATGATAGAAGGTCATCCTTATGATCTAACCATCGGCCAGTTGGTACGATCTCAAAAAAGGTAATTTCATGTACACCCATGTCCTTTGCAAGTTGGTAGAAATCGTCCAGCTCATCGATATTAGAAGGAGAAATTACAACATATATATTTACCATTAATCCGACATCAAGGGCTTTCTCTATAGCAGACATAGCAGCCCTGTAAACACCTGTCCTGCCACGCATCCTGTCATGGTTTACTTCAAATGCACTGTCCAGACTTACACTGAGCATATCCAGGCCTGCTTCTTTTAATGACAGGGCTTTTGCAAAATCCAGACCTACGCCGGAAGTAAACATACCGCTTATTGCTTTCTCATTATCAACATAGTTAATGAGATCTTCAAGTCCTTCGTATAACAGAGGTTCACCCCCATCAAAAATAATTAGAGTCGAACCCATTTCCAGACACTGGTCAATAGCATTTCTTACAACCTCAGGAGAAAGAGATGCCCTGTTATTTGTATTAGGCAATGCACAATGCAGACACCTGTTGGGACATTCCTCGGTGATGGAAATTGTCACCTGTTCAGGAACCATTTTCCCCCTCATATACCCCATCTGACTGGAAACCAATCTGTCAAAAGCCTTTCCTGGGATAGGGGGCATCCAGGTGGAAAATACAAGAGACTCACCATTTACAAGGGCCGGTTTAGAACCATCGAACATGTCCATCATATCTGATAGCAGCGGTTTCACTGCTTTTGATGCAAGACCTGAGGTATGCATATTGACACGTCCGTTTTCAACAGTAGCATAAACCTTGAAGAAGGGATTTTTATAAAAATCGTATTTCATGTTACCACAGATCACCTGTTTCTCAGGAATGCACTGAAACCAAGAAGCGATGACGGTTTCTTTTTTAGCATGAAAAGAGAGACCTGTAATGCTTTTTGAAGAGATGAACCCTGGAGGAAAGATAGGTCCTCCTGTTTGAAAACTTCCATCATACTGTTTATCTCACTATCATCCATTTTGCGGAGAGTTTCAAGCGCCATTCTACCCAAATAATATTCGGTCCTGTATTCCTTTGCCCACATACGTGAATAACGGGACAGGAAACGTGAGGAAGTATTTGCCTCCTGTATACTTTCAGCAGCAACTTTTCCACACATTTTGCCTCCGTGTATGGAATAGCCAATGCCAGATTGTCCGGATGCACCTCCTGTAAGCATAATACCATCAGCAACCATCTGGTTGGGAATAGTAGCGATAGGATCCCCTCCGGTTTTCACTTCACCTATGCGTAAATTTGACAAACCCTTCATGCGCTTGAATTTATCCACCCACCTATCAAAAAAGGAAGATACATCCCTGCCATGCCTTCTTACATAGACACCCAGGGTTGCCCTGTCGCCTCCACAGGGAGAATAAGTTGATTTCCATCCGGGAGCCACGCTTCCCACGAAATATTCAAACATGTCCGGCTCACCAATCCCCTCACCTTCTACCTCTGCCTCCATAGCCCAACCTATGTCATCCGGATGTTTCATTGCAGAAAGGCCACAAAGAGAAGCGAGTTTGGAATTGATCCCATCTGAGATTATTACAAGTTTTGAATCGAAGGTGCCCTGCGAAGTACTCACAGAAACCCCTTCATCATTTTTCAATACATTATATGCTTCAACTGATGTCGCAATATCAACACCTGAATCCCTGGTTTTCTGTATGTAGTACCGGTCAAATGCAGGGCGGTCCAGAAAATAAGCGGGACTTTCGACTTCCACATAGGATCCGGAAGGGGCTACAATATTAGCCCCTCTTAAATTTTTGAGGACATAGGAACTATCCACATTTTCGCCGGCCCTGTCAAACATTCCTTTAAAAAAAGTGTTAGCAGGATGTGTGTTTTCACCTAATACGTTTTGTTTGTCCATTAAAAGGACATCCAAACCCTGCTCTGATGCTACCCTGGAAGCAGCTAAGCCGGCAGGGGAAGCACCGATCACAATGACATCAGCATCCATTATAAATCACCATAGAATATTCACATAACCCTCAGAAACTATAGACAGAATTACATCAATTATCAGGGAGCCAAACATTACGCCCCTGTAGCGAGAACCCTGAAGGAAAAGCATTCCTCCTCTTTCTGGCATAGGATTTTTGATGAAATCAATAGACTGGATAATCATCCACATCCCCGCAAGAATTGCCCCTGTGAAGAAAATAGGACCAAGTTGTGCCGTCCAACCTATTATGAGAGAAGAAATTACACCTATAATCCAACAGGCAGTCACCAATTTAGATGTCGCAGGTACACCAAATACTACAGGGAATGTAGGCGCACCTTTAGCCCGGTCACCTTCCACATCCCTGGAGACACCGGAAAGAGTAAATCCCCAATCGGTAACACACATCATAATACCCAGGAATATCCCGGGAAGGGGGAGAATAGAAGTGTCCGCACCCTTTAGAATTCCCGCAGGATCAAATGCAAGCCAAATACCAATCGGTACAAGCCCATATGCAATACCCACTGGTACGAAACTTAAGTAGGTAGATCTTTTAGCAAATTTTGAATATATGCTTATAGTACTAACTGCTATCACAAGTACCACAAAAGACTCGGGATTCAGGTACAAGGCAGCTATTGATGCAATAACTACAAGGACAAAGGCATATTTGAGCCCCTGTTCCTGCGTGAGAGTAGAAGATGCGATGGGCCTTTCGGGCAGGTTTATCTTATCTATATCAATATCACAACAGTCATTGAACACATAAGAACTTGTTATCGCAGCATAACCACCAATAATTGCAATAATGAAAGGTAAAACCGAAGGTAGATCTCCGGCGTATATATATGATGCAAGCAATGCACTTGCTGCCGGCAGGGCAAGATCCATATCAGCTATTTCAGGCCTGAGTAGTTCCAGATAGGGGTTGCGAGACTTCGATCCAGTTGTAGATACCAAGTAAATCACCCGGGATTAGATTCAAATCCGTGATTTCTGTCAGTTTAGTTAAAGATTTTCATCGGGCATTTCATCTAAAGGAATGGCATTCTTCTTGAGATCTTCATAAAGGGGATGAACAGTGTACTGTTTTGGAAGACTCAAATAGAATACTCCATTCCTGTTTTTATTAATAAGTTCTATTACGTTTTGCAGCGCCACACCTATTGCACCCGGATCCATTTCATCAGGGATTTCCGCATTGAAAGGATATACTTCAGAGAGTTCAACGGGATATGCTCCAAACGGAGGCTTGAAATTCAGGACATGATCATAAGTTGCTTCGCCTTTCACGGACTTTGAGCGTATAAGAATTTTACCATCCAGATTAAAGCGGCCAAGTCTTTCTTTAAATCGTGCAACTTCCGGTCTTTTTGAGGATTCGGGACCAGTATAAAAGAAAGTGGATTTGGAAAACGGATCAAGTCCTTCAAGCCAGGGACTATAATTGTACAATCTTTTAAGGGCCGACAACATTGAGGGATGACTCCTGCACCGCTGTTCCACAAGCTCTAACAAATTACCTTCCCTTATTGCCTGCTTGATGTTGCGAATTTCGGCAAACGTCACGTAAAGATTGTGTCTTGCCAATAATTCTTTGGAGTTGGAAGCAGATTTTATTTCCGATGCAGTATGAGCAGAACAAACGGGACAATTACATGGAAGATACTGAAGATCTTTAAGGTGAGATGTTCCGGCAACCGTTATATAGCGGCCTGCTTTTGCATAAAGGGCATAAGCTGCTGAATCAAATAAGTCACATCCCATTGCTACAGCAAGAGCAAACATCATTGGATGACCAGCCCCAAATAGATGGACCGGTTTTACAGGATCAAGGCCCTTTTTGGAAGAAATAACAACATCTACCAGATCCGCATAACGGTAGGATTCCATAAGTGGAACCACAGCTCCGATAGGATATACATCAAAGGCATGTTTTGAAAGGGTTTTCGCACTGTGTACCCTGAGATCCATATGAGTGGAGCCCTGTACAGGACCCGCCAAAAGCATATCATCCGTTACAATTTCTCTGGCTGCAATCACTCTTTCAAGGGTCGTTTCAAGTTCGTCTTCTGCCCTTTTGTAAGAGACATCCGGAGGAGTTGGGATATCAAGGGGAACTGCAATATCAGAACCAATGTTTTTTTGGAACGCTATTATCTGCTCGTTTGTTACTTCAACATCCCCATAAACGGATAGTTGAAAAGAACCTGAATCTGTCATGATGGGACCATCAAAATCCAGAAGATGATGCAGGCCTTTTTCCAGTGCTACGTTCCTGAGTTCGTCCTTGCGAGAAATGATATATGAATTTGTAATAAGTATTTGCGCACCAAACTGATGCATTTCAGAAGAGGGTATTGTGTTTATGTTGGGATTGATAACTGGCATAACCGTTGGTGTTTCAACAACACCATGTGGTGTATGCAGTCTACCAATACGGCCAGCTGCGTCTTTTTGCAGTATTTCGAATACAGCGGTCATGGGAGCAATAGATACCGGTGATAGTATATATGTGTATTTGAATGGTAATGGAAAAATGTGTAAAGGAGGAAGACAATATATCCCAGTTCAGTCTTTATTGTAGCAGGTGAAAAAATGATTATTCCCGAACCTATAAAATGCGAAATAGAATATAAAGGAGGAGTGGACAACCTTTATAAAAAAATGCCTCCTGAAGATGAATTCAAGAGATGGAGTGAGATTCACCATGCATTATCATCCCCACTCAGGTTGAAGATACTATATATGGTAGCCAGGCAACCCCTTTGTGTATGCATAATAAAGCATATTCTGAAAGTATCTGATTCAAAGTTATCATACCACCTTTCAATATTAAGTGGAAGTGGTATTATTAAAGGAGCCAGAGAAGGAAATTGGATAATATATAGTGCTACTGAAGAAGGCAAACAGATGATTGAAGGAATATCAGGGAAATAAACCAGATTCCTTTATTGAATTCATTCGATCTATCTTTACTCTTCCTCCACTTTACCTTTCAACATCAGGCTATCATAATAGATTAGATCTGGTATTGATTCCTCTACCATGTAAATACTTGCAGGAAATTAATTTTAGATTATATTATTGAGAATAAGTAAGAATTAATAAGTTGAGTCAGCAGCGATGCATATTTCCCAAAGGCTCTCGCACTTTAGTACAGTATACAACGCTGGCAGGCTTATCTTCTGTGTTCGGGATGGGTACAGGAGTTACCCTGCCGCTATGGCCGCTGTCCTCAACTTATAGGAGATGGATGAAAGCCAAGGCCCGGATTCGAACCGGGATGGAATCGCTCTGCAGGCGATTGCGTAGCCGCTCCGCCACCTTGGCACATTGGGCATGTGCGAAGCGTGATTCTATGACGCAACCGTCATAAACTTTGCGTTTCATCTGACCGTGTATTTATACATTACATACCTGATTTCGCCTGGAATAAGCAATTGGAAGCGGCACGGATTATTAGTAACCGCGGACTTAACACCTCGTTTCCTTAGTGCTTACATCCCGATCCTATTAAACCGGTCTTTTACCGGAATCCTTACAGTGGTCTCTTTTCAGGTTGGATTTCGAGCTTAGATGCTTTCAGCTCTTATTCTTTGGCGCGTAGCTGCTCGGCACTGCCTTGTCAGACAACCGATCGACCAGAGACGCCGTTGCCCTGTTCCTCTCGTACTAAAAGCAACTTACCTTCAGACCACATACACCTCTAGTAGATAGTAACCGACCTGTCTCACGACGGTCTAAACCCAGCTCACGATCTCCTTTAATAGGCGAACAACCTCACCCTTGGCCGCTGCTGCACGGCCAGGATGGAAAGAACCGACATCGAGGTAGCAAGCTGCCGGGTCGATATGTGCTCTTGCCGGCAACGACACAATTATCCCCGGGGTAACTTTTCTGTCAGCTTTAGCCCGCATCAAGCAGGACATAAAGGTTCGCTAGAACCGACTTTCGTCTCGCGATCCATTGCTATGCTAAATCGCGTCAGGCTGACTTATGCTCTTGCACTCTTCAGCAGGTTTCCGACCCACTTGAGTCAACCATTGCGCGCCCTTGATATCTTTTCAAGGGCGTCCCGCCCCAGGCAAACTGCCCACCTATCGGGGTCCTCCTTGCGGAGTTAGGGTCGCGACTTCAGAAGGGTAGTGTCCCATTGATGGCTCCACCCATGCTGGCGCACGGGCTTCGATGCCTCCTACCTACACTGTACATCCGAAATCACAACCCAACGACAGGCTGCAGTAAAGCTCCACGGGGTCTTCACTTCCCCCTAGAGGTCTCTAGACTTTGCACTAGAATGTAAGCTTCACCGGATTCTGGCTAGGGACAGTAGAGCTCTCATTGATCCATTCATGCGAGTCGCCAATTAAGCGACAAGGTACTACGCTACCTTAAGAGGGTCATAGTTACCCCCGCCGTTTACGGGCCCTTCTTTCCGTTGGACCGAAGTTTCAGGTACCCGCACTGGGCAGGATTCAGAGATCGTACTAGCCCTTTCGGGTTTGCGATCTCCTATGTTGGTATTAGACAGTTAGAGCTCCCTGGTCACTGCGACCTGCCATCTTCATGGCAGGCACTCCTTCTCCCGAAGTTACGGAGCCAATTTGCCGAATTCCCTTAGCCAGATTAATTCCGACACGCCTTAGCCTTTTCAGCTAGGGGCACCAGTGTCAGATCTTGGTACGGTCGTTTAGCTTCCTTTTCACGGGTCCCGGGGTGCAGTTGACTTTCGCAATAACATATTCGCCCGCTTCTCGCCATTACGGCTCTCCACGGGTTTCGATGCTTAGACAGCGCGACAACGCTGCTCAACCTGCCCTGAGACGTTGGTTTTAGTGCTAAACGGTACAGGAATATTAACCTGTTTCCCTTTTGGCGTACTCGAATTACGGTACGTCTTAGGACCGACTAACCCTCGGCTGACGATCATTGCCGAGGAAACCTGGCCCCTTCGGCGGTCAGGATTCTCACCTGACTATGCTGCTACTATTACCAGGATTTTCGTTTCCGTACGGTCCACAGGACTTCACAACCCTGCTTCTGCCCGAACGCAACGCCTTCCTACAAGATTACCTTTCGGTACTCCGTGGTATCGGTGGTCGACTTGAGCCCCGTCCATTTTCGGGGCCCCAGACCTCGACTGGTGGGCTGTTACGCACTCTTTAAAGGGTAGCTGCTTCTAAGCTAACCTTCCAGCTGTTTAGGGCCTGGGACACCCTTTATCTTTAACACTTAGTCGACACTTAGGGACCTTAACCACGGGCTGGGTTCTCTCCCTTACGGACTACAAGCTTACCCCAGTAGCCCGGACTCCAACTTTCTCAGACGACGGTAGTTTTGGAGTTTGACAGGGGAGCGAGGGATTTCTCCCCCGGGATCCCCAATCAGTGCTCTACACCACCGACTATCTCCGGTTAGGTCATGCTACGACATGTTTTGGAAGGAACCAGCTGATGCCGGGTTTGATTAGCCTTTCACTCCAAGACGCAGGTCACACGAACGATTTGCAGGTCAGTACCGCTTGCGGTCCTCCACGTAGCTTTCGCCACGCTTCAACCTGCCCACGCCTAGATCACCCGGCTTCGGGTCGTATTCCAATGACTCCACGCACTTGTATACGCCGCATCTTGTCCGAAGACTGCATGCTTGTTGCTTTCGCTTCGGCTCCCCTTTCGGTTAGCCTTCGCCATTGAAATACACTCCCTGGCCCGTTCTTCAAAACGTAAGATATGACATCGGCAACGAAACTCGTACAGCAGCCTCGCGACTGTTTCCTTCATTTCGCAGATCCTTTCATGCCATATCGTTCCATAACCAACAGGTTTCAGGCACTTTGAACCTCCCTTTTTGGGGTACTTTTCAGTTTTCGGTCACCCTACTAGTTCACTATCGGTCTCAAGAAATATTTAGTTTTGGAAGTTGATGCCTCCCGGGTTCCCGCGCGATATCCAACGCACGGTACTCTGGAACAATTCCAGATCCGTTCACATTAACCTACGTGACTATCACACTCTGTGGTTTGACGTTCCAGTCAAATTTGGTCTCTGTGAGATGGGATCCTTGGAAAAGTCCTTCCACACCACATTTCCCTTCTGTTCCCAGAGGGATTCGGTTTGAACTTTGCCGTGTTCACTCGCCGTTACTAGCGGCATCTCTTCGATTTCTTTTCCAGTTCCTACTAAGATGTTTCAATTCGGAACGTTCCCGATCATTACTGATCGACCATAAGGTCAAGAGGTCTCATTAGGAGATCCCCGGTTCATAGGCTTCATGCGCCTACCCGGGGCATATCGCAGCTTGACACGTCCTTCATCGGTCCTTGAGCCGAGCCATTCACCTGCTGGCATAAATGCCATTATCCGTTTGCTTACTCCAGTAAGCGTCAGGTATGCAACTTATACACGATCTCATCGTGCTCTCCTTGGTCAGAAAGAGCACATCCATCCTTCCCGGGCAAAATTACTTGCCTGGTGCATTAAATATGGACTTGCTGGGATTCGAACCCAGGGCCTCTGCCTTGCAAAGGCAGCGATCTTCCAACTGATCTACAAGCCCTTGGTCTCCCAACGATGTTGGATTATATGATTGCAATGGCAGTTTTTCGGTTTCTGATCGAAAGTTTTTTTTGCTTAGGAGGTGATCCAGCCGCAGATTCCCCTACGGCTACCTTGTTACGACTTAACCCCCCTTGCGAAATTTAGGTTCGAACGCAGCACTAAAGTCCGCGCCCTCACCCATACCTCACTCGGGTGGTTTGACGGGCGGTGTGTGCAAGGAGCAGGGACGTATTCACCGCGCTATATTGAAACGCGATTACTACGGATTCCAGCTTCATGAGGGCGGGTTTCAGCCCTCAATTCGAACTACGGCTGGGTTTATGAGATTACCGTCACTTTTCAGTGTAGGAGCCCATTGTCCCAACCATTGTAGCCCGCGTGTCGCCCGGGAGATTCGGGGCATACTGACCTACCGTAGCCCGCACCTTCCTCCGATTTAGCATCGGCGGTCCCCACAGAGTACCCATCATCCCGAAGGATATGCTGGCAACAGTGGGCACGGGTCTCGCTCGTTGCCTGACTTAACAGGATGCTTCACAGTACGAACTGACGACGGCCATGCACCTCCTCTCAGCGATTCAGGTAAAGTCTTTAGCTTGACCTACATATTGCTGTCGCCCCCGGTGAGTTGTCCGGCGTTGAGTCCAATTAAACCGCAGGCTCCACCCGTTGTAGTGCTCCCCCGCCAATTCCTTTAAGTTTCAGCCTTGCGGCCGTACTTCCCAGGTGGCTCGCTTCACGGCTTCCCTGCGGCACCTGAAACGGTCGCACCATTCCAGACACCTAGCGAGCATCGTTTACGGCTGGGACTACCCGGGTATCTAATCCGGTTCGTGCCCCCAGCTTTCGTCCCTCACCGTCGGACCCGTTCTGGTAAGACGCCTTCGCCACTGGTGGTCCCACAGGGATTACAAGATTTCACTCCTACCCCTGTAGTACCTCTTACCTCTCCCGGTCCCAAGTCTAACAGTATCCCCCGGAAGCCTAACAGTTGAGCTGTCAGATTTCCCGGAAGACTGATTAAACCGGCTACGGACCCTTTAGACCCAATAATAGTGATTACCACTCGGGCCGCCGGTGTTACCGCGGCGGCTGGCACCGGTCTTGCCCGGCCCTTGCTATCACATGCTATTTACACATGTGGACAGCCAGCATTGTATGCTGGCACTCGGTGTCCCCTTATCGCGGTTTCCCGCAGTGTAAAGGTTTCGCGCCTGCTGCGCCCCGTAGGGCCTGGATTAATGTCTCAGAATCCATCTCCGGGCTCTTGCTCTCACAACCCGTACCCGTCGTCGGCTAGTAGGTACTCTAGACCCACTACAACCTGATAGGCCGCAGACCCATCCTTGGGCGACGGATCTTTAAATCACAAAGCATTCCAGCATATGTGATCTATTCAGAATTATCCCCAGTTTCCCGGGGTTATGCTGAACCCAAGGGCAGATTGTCCACGTGTTACTGAGCAGTCCGCTATGTTCACGAAGAACATTTAACTAGCATGGCTTAGTCGAACACCGATAGCAGTAACCTCTGGCAGGATCAACCAGAATTTTAATTATTTCTAGCACACCTTTTGAAGGTTAAAGGAAATTGTTGGCAGGGTACCTATTAAACAACATGGATGCTGATTAAAGGCCCTGCACAGTGAATTCTTAATACTAACGATCAGAATTCACCGAACTGCCATTGCGTGAGTCAGACAGAATTGTTATCTCCTGTCTCCATTAAAATGAAGGTGATTATGTTTCCACACATGTTCTGTGCGGGAACTCATGAATAATGTTTTTGGTATATAAACCTTCTGATCCGGCCAAGCCGGAACAATTCACACGACAAACCAGCGAGGTTTGCGCATGATACAGGTTAATAGAAAGCAGCCCTAAAATATCATCATAATATATATAGATTTCGTGATAAGGCATTTCACATGGATTTCCGGAATCCAAACATAAATAACGCGCAAATATAAATAGTAGAAAAGCAAAGTAATTTGCGGGATTTATTATGTATGCGAAGAACCAACTGAGGGATCGCTTTTTACAGCGCTGAATCGATTAGAAATAAAGAAATAACCATTTTTGATACTACTCTTCGCGACGGGGAACAAACCCCTGGTGTATCCCTTACCCCAAAACAGAAGCTCAGTATTGCAACTCAGCTTGATAAGCTTGGGGTAGATACGATTGAAGCAGGTTTTCCAATAGCATCCGAAGGGGACAAAGAATCGGTACAATCAATAGCCAACGCGGGCCTTACTTCAGAGGTCTGCGGTCTTGCCCGGGTGCTTACAAAGGATATCGACGCCTGTATAGACGCAGGGGTAGACATGGTGCACACCTTCGTCTCCACATCGGACATCCAGAGGGAACATACCATACACAAAAGTCGTGAAGAAGTACAACAAATGGCCACCCAGGCCGTGGGATACATAAAAGACCACGGACTGAGATGTATGTTTTCTGCCATGGATGCCACAAGAACTGACCTCGATTATCTTGTAGCAATCTACGGGGCAGCAGAGGAAGCTGGTTGTGATATTATCAACGTGCCGGACACGGTGGGCGTAATGTCCCCGTCGGGCATGTATAACATGATAAGTTACCTTCGCCAGCAGATCAGTATTCCAATAGACACACACTGCCACAATGACTTCGGGCTTGCTGTGGCAAACAGCCTGATGGCAATCGAAGCGGGCGCCAACCAGGCACAGGTAACGATTAATGGTCTTGGTGAAAGAGCCGGCAATGCAGATTTGGCGGAAACGGTCATGAGCCTCAAATCCATATACGGTGCCAGTTTGAATATCAATACAGAATATATCGTTGAAACTGCCCGAATGGTTGAACGTTATACATCTGTTCCTATTACAGCCCATCGACCGGTTGTTGGCGAGAATGCGTTTGCGCATGAGTCAGGAATCCATACCCACGGTGTCCTCGAGAATTCTGACACCTTCGAACCAGGCATAATGACCCCGGAGATGGTAGGCCACACGCGCCGTATTGTGCTGGGCAAACATGCCGGCAAACATGCAGTACGCAAATCCCTTGAAGCTGCCAACCTTAACCCCAACGATGAACAACTCAATCACATTATAGAAAAGGTCAAAACAATAGCAGACAAGGGCAAACGACTGACAGATGCCGACCTCTATGCGATTGCCTGTGCAGTGATGCATAAACCAATGGGCAAACCTGCAATAGACCTCAAAGAGCTATCTGTAATGACGGGTAATGTCACAACTCCGACAGCTGTTGTAAAGGCACTGGTAAATGATGAGGAGAGAGTACTCTCCAATATCGGAATCGGGCCGGTCGACGCAGCACTGAAAGCAGTTACAGGAATAATCGGAGAACACGCCACCATAAGCATCCATGACTTCCGTATTGAAGCAATAACCGGAGGTTCGGATGCCGTTGCAGAAGTAATTGTTGGTGTACAGGATGAAAAAGGACGGATAGTATCCGCACGTTCGGCAAGCGCAGATATTGTATATGCATCCGTAGAAGCACTCGTAACCGCTATTAACATGCTCCTCCAGAAGTGAGGAACATGTTACCTTATTTTATTGATTCACACTGCCACCTTGATTTTTCCAAGTTCAACAAGGATCGTGAAGAGGTTATCCATCGTGCAAAAGAAGCAGGGGCCTGCGAAATGATCAACTCGGGTGTTGACCTGAAAACCAACTTTTCAACCCTTGAGCTGGCCAAAATCCATGAATGCATCCACCCAACAATAGGGTTAAGCCCCATGCTCGCCACCAATCCCGATAAAGACAGGCTACTGGAAGTCCTTTCCCAGCTTGATGAGTATGCCTCCCAGGCTATCGGCATTGGAGAAGCAGGGATGGACTATTATCACTGCACCGATGAAACTTTACGTAAAAAACAGAGGGAAGTATTTAACCAGGTCATCACGATTGCAGAGAACCATGCAAAACCGCTGGTTATCCATGGCAGGGATGCAGAGGATGAAGCGTTTGCAATGGCGGGTCATCTGGACAGAGTGATTTTTCACTGTTATGGAGGATCCCTTGAAACAATGAAAAAAATAACTGATGCCGGCCACTATATATCCATACCTACACTGGTTTGCTTCTCCAGCCATCACAAAGAGATCGCTGCCACAGTACCTGAAGAACTCATGTTGATAGAAACAGACAGCCCTTATCTTTCACCGCGTAAAGGCCGCAATGAACCCACATTCCTGGTCGATTCCATAAATACAATCGCAGAAATAAAGGACATGGAACCTACCGATGTGGCAGAAATCACACGGAAAAATACCTATAACGCATTCAAAATCTAAAGGGATTTACATGAAAGTAATACAATGCAATGCCACCACCAATGATGCAAACTCCTACCTTATAAATGACAATATCCTCATCGATACCGGCCTGAATGGAGAAAGACTTGCCCGGGAAATTGAAAGTCATATAGACCTAAATAAACTGGAACTGATAATCCTGACCCACTGCCACTATGATCATACAGCAGCTGTGCCTCTGCTTGTGGAACTCAGTGGGGCAAAGGTTGGTGTCCACAGGGCAGATGAGCCCATGCTTGCGGATGATATGGGAAGTGTATCTACTTTCTTTGGGCAGAAAGCGCCTGTTATCGACCCGGATATTCTCTATGAAGACGGAGATATGATCAAATTAGACGAAATCGAAGCCCTTCAGATAATCCACACACCCGGGCACACACCAGGAGGCATATGTCTCTACGAACCTTTTTCCAAAAGCCTGTTCTCGGGCGACACAGTCTTTGCATCCGGCGGATTTGGACGCACGGATTTTGAAGGCGGTTCAGCCAGGCAACTCACAGAATCCATACAAAAGCTGGCAGAAATAGATGTAGAAACCCTCTATCCCGGCCATGGCCCGGTGGTAAAAAATGATGCCAACCGCCAGATCCAGCTTTCAATGCGCGCATCCCGGACCATATGGTGATCCATAACAATGAAACACGATAAGAAAACATCAAAACCTCTCCCCATGTCAAAAAAAGAAATGCATCAGAGGGGATGGGACACCCTTGACATAATCATAGTGACAGGCGATGCATACGTTGATCACCCTTCCTTCGGTGCTGCCCTGATAGGCCGTCTCCTTGAGGCCAGAGGATTCAGAGTAGGAATAATAGCCCAGCCTGCCCACGATAAACCGGAAGAGTTTAAGAAACTTGGAAAACCGGAACTTTTCTTTGCTGCAACTGCCGGCAACATGGACTCAATGGTATCCAACTATACGCCATCCCTCAAGCCACGTAAGCGTGATATGTATTCTCCGGGAGGCACCCCTGGTATGCGACCGGACAGGGCGACCATTGTATATTCCAACCGCATACATCAGACATACCCGGATGCCCCTATTGTGATTGCAGGCGTGGAAGCCTCCCTGCGCAGACTGGCACAATATGATTTCCAGTCAGGAAAGGTAAGGAAATCAATTCTTGCAGATGCCCCGGCAGACCTTCTGATATATGGGATGGGCGAAACCCAGACAGAAGAAATCGCACGCAGATTGCAGGCAGGAGAAGATATCAAACAAATAAAGGACATCCCCGGTACAGTCTGGAAAACCCCGGTGAAGACCTGGAAAGAAGAACTTAAAGGCATGGATTATATCGAACTGGAATCCTACACGACGGTTTCAGAAGAAAAGGAAGCCTTCGCCAGAAATTACAAAAACCTCTGGCAGCAGCAAAATCCGGGAAATGGGAAAATACTGGTCCAGCCCCACCCCAAAACTATCATTGTCCAGAATCCTCCGACAAAACTTCTTGAAACCCAAAAACTGGATGAAGTTTATGAGTTACCTTACACAAGACAAAAACACCCCGCTTACAAAGAAGACATCCCTGCTATTGAGCCGGTGCGCTTCTCCCTCACTACCCACAGAGGTTGCTTTGGTGCCTGTTCCTTCTGCGCCATCGCCCATCATCAGGGCCGCATGGTTAATTCCAGGAGTATTGAATCACTCTTAAGAGAGGCAAAAAGCCTCACCAAAATGAAAGATTTCAAGGGAAATATCAATGGAGTGGGCGGGCCCACCGCAAATATGTATTCAATGGAATGTTCCCGTTGGAAAGACAAAGGGGTGTGTACCGACAAGTTCTGCCTCTACCCCGAGGTCTGCCCGTCAATGAATACTGACCACAGCAAAAACATGGAACTACTAAATCGCCTGGAACAAATTCCCGGGGTGAAAAAAGTTTTCATAACTTACGGTGTGCGCTATGACCTTGCCCTGACCCAACCTGAGTATCTGGAAATGATATGTAAAAAGCATGTCAGTGGAAGACTTGCTGTGGCACCGGAGCATTATTCAAAAAAAGTCACCGACAGCATGAGAAAACCCGACAGGGATGTTTTTGAAAAGTTTGTAGAAATGTATTCAGCAATCAACAAGAAACTGGGCAAAGAGCAATACCTCCAAACATATCTCATGTCCGGCCATCCGGGTTGCGGGCTAAAAGAGATGATCGAAACTGCCGAATACATACGTGATAATAAACTGTATAGTGAACAGGTACAGGATTTCACACCTACCCCCATGACAGCATCCACCTGCATGTACCATACCGGAATTGATCCCTTCACCGGGGAAAATATAGAAGTTGCCACCTCCCGGAGGGACAAGAAGATCCAGCGCACAATCCTCCATTACAGGGACAAACGAAATCGCAAATATATTCTTGAAGCTTTAAAAACGGCAGACCGAATGGATCTTGTTGGTAACAGCTGGAAATGTCTGGTTTCCGGCAAAAGCGGCATGTGGGAATCCAAAAAGAAATGAACATTTTCAAAGAAATTTTATATAACTATATGTATATATACTCTGCATATATATGTGGTCTGAGGGAGATAGTTCATGCTTCAAAAGAAGCAATTCGAAATACTGATGATAGATGACAAACCTGAAGACATAGATATTATCGAGAAGATGCTTCAGGCAGAGTATACCATAAAAAAGGCAAATTCAGGAATTGACAGTCTGGAGATAATGGAAAAAACAACTCCTGATGTGATATTGCTGGATATTAACCTGAATGATATCAGTGGCCATGAAATATGCAGAATCATTAAGCAACGCCAGGATACACGTGCCATCCCCCTGATCATCGTAACAGCCATTAACAATAGGGAAGAAAAAGTCAGGGCCTTCAATAATGGTGCGGATGATTTTGTCCTGAAACCGGTTGATGAGTTCATACTCAAGAGCCGTATTGAGACCCTGCTAAAAGTAAAAGGGTTGCAGCAGCAGATCCTTCAGGAAAGGGACCTGGCACTCAAGTATATAGACACGGCGGGTTCCATAATGATAATCCTGGACAGGCATATGAATATCAAGCTTGCAAACCAAAAAACTGCAAAGGTGCTGGGATATGAGACCTCCGTACTAAAGGAAAAAAACTGGATAGACAGTTTTGTTCCTGCAGAGGAAAAAATAAAGGTTAAGAAGCAATTCAAAAGACTACTCAATGAAGAAAGGGGCATACCCGAATACCTGGAAAATCATATTATAAACCGCAAAGGGGAAAAAAGATTAATTCGCTGGCGCCAGACTGTTTTGAGGGATAATTTGGGAGAAGTTGGAGAAATAGTAGTTGCCGGCGAAGATGTTACTGCCCAAAAAGAAACTGAAGAGCAACTCAAAAAGGCCCATGAAGAACTAAAAACTATTGATCAGGTCAAAAAAGAATTCATTGCCAATACCAGTCATGAACTTCGCACCCCCATGATATCCCTCAAAGGCTTCAGCGACCTGCTCAGCAAAGAAAGGCTTGGAGAACTTGGCCCTGAACAGAAAAAAGCCATGGAGTCCATCTCTCGCAATTCGATATTTCTACACAGACTCATTGAGTCATTATTTTATGCAGATGATACAGCCAGAGATAACATACGCTATTCCTTTAGCCCCCTGGATATAAACAAATTTTTAAAAGAAATACTACAGGATATTTCCATTCAAATCAGGGAAAAGGGAATTACTATAGATACCTGCTTTGATGACAGAGTTTGTGAAATTCCTGGCAGCTATAATTACCTCAGACGAGTATTCCTCCACCTGCTGGATAATGCCATCAGGTTTTGCCCGGCAGATTCCACGATATCCATCACAACCCTGAAAGGGGGCGAAAATATCGATATATATATAGAATATGTGCCTGAATTACCAGACAAAATCGAATACAATCGATCTACTCTTGAAGAGATGGACGATGCAGGGATACGTATTTGCAGGGAAATAATCGACACACACAAGGGGGAACTGAAAATAACAGAAAGCGAAAGTCTCACGCAAATTTTGGTGAAACTTCCGCCACAGCGAAATTAACACATTGCCTTTTCAAGCAGCTCAATAAGATCTATGAGCTCACAGTCTTCTGCAGCCATCTCAAGATTGGAGCGGCACAGGGGACAGGAAGTTACGAGTAATTCGGCCTTTTCTGGAATCTCATCCAGTCTTTTGGAGGCAAGGGAGCGGGAAAGATCTGAGAAACTTCTCCTCACACCACCTCCGCCACCACAGCAACGTGCATTTTCATGGTGGGTGTCCATCTCCTCAAGATTGCATATACGCCTGATAACATTGCGAGGTGCCTCGTATATACCATGTGCCCTGCCTATATGACAGGGGTCGTGATAGGACACGGAAATATCAAGTTTGCGGATATCAAGTTCATCGAGTTTTTGTTCTAAAAACTCGGATAAATGAAGTACCTCAAACTCATCGGGATAATCCTTTTTCAGGGTAGTGTAGCAACCAGCACATCCTGTGATTATGGTTTTTGCCCCGCTCTTTTTAATCTGCTCCATGTTGTGCTCGATCAATTCGGAGGCATCAGAGCCTGTGCGAAGCAGAGGGGAACCACAGCATACCTCGTCCTGCAAAACACCCACCCCGAACTTCCTGAGGATGTCAAAGGTCTTGCGTGCAACTTCCGGATACCTGTATGCAGTCATACAGCCTGCAAAATAAACATATTCACATTTATCAGGCAGTTCTTCCCTCACCGTTGGTTCTAGCCAGTGCAGGCGTTGCCGGGATTCGCGCAGGGGATTGCCCCATTCAACAGTGTCCTTTTTGAGTTTTTCCTGAGCCTTGCTGGCTCCGGCTTTGCGCACAACAGCTGCACGTGCATTTTCAACTATATCCGGAGGTGTTGCCCCTGAAGGGCACATTTGCTCACATATCCCGCAGGTTGTACAGGTATCCAGGGAAAAACGGAAACTGTCATCAATATCCGAATCATCATCGATTTGCTGGGCGATGAGCATCCGGCCCCGTGCATTGGTGGATTCCCAGCCATATTCATTAAATACGGGACAATAAGCCCTGCAGGTTCCACAGTGCACACATTTCAGGATTGACCTGCGATCTTCATCATTCATTTATCCACCCCCAACTTGCCGGGATTGAGGATTCCTTTGGGATCAAGGGCTTTCTTGATAAGGGACATTACCGGGAGGGATGTAGGATGCTCAAGTTCCATATAGTTCGAGCGTGCACCCCCAATGCCGTGTTCTGCGGAGACCGTACCCCCCAGTTCTATTGCCTGTCGGTAAATAAGGTCAGCAGCCCTGTGGAGCTTGTCCCATTCTTCCTCACTGAGCATATCTATACTCATACCGGTATGCAGATTGCCATCCCCTATATGACCATATATCATGATCGGAATTCCTACTTCATCGGATATCCTGTGTACATTCTCGATCATATCAGGTATCTTTTTTATTGGCACACCGACATCCTCTCCTACATAAACCCGATTGCGCAGGGGATCCAGGCGACTTATTGCCGCCCCCACAATACGCCGGGCAGCCCAGATGCGATCACTTTCCTGTTCATCCCTTGCCGCACGTATGTCATCTGCAATCCCTTCACATACCTTTTTCACCATTTCTGAAGCCTCGGAGACCGCACCTTCTGAACCATCCACCTCAACCATGAGAATAGCACCTGCATCAGGGATATCAAGAGTCGGGTCATAGGATTTCAGGGCACGAATTGTGGTACTATCCAGTATTTCACAGGCTGATGGAATTGTTCCCGAGGAAAGGATACGCACAACCGCGCCTCCGGCTTTTTCCGCACTATCAAAGGAGAGGAGAATTACCAGCCTGGCGCGGGGCAGGGGATGAATCTTCAAAACTGCCTCAGTAATTATGCCCAGAGTTCCTTCAGAACCTACCATCAGGGATGTCAGATCATAACCTGAAGCCATTTTTAGTGTTTTTGAACCGGTCCTGATGATGCTGCCGTCAGCAAGGACTACTTCAAGGTCCAGCACATAACGTTTCGTAGTACCATATTTTACGGAACGCATTCCACTGCCATTGTTCGCTATAAGTCCAGCCAGGGTACACATAGCAGTACTGCCCGGGTCGGGAGGGAAGAAAAAACCATATGGTTTCAGGGTTTCGTTTAGCCTGGAATGCACAACCCCGGGTCCGATGGTTACCTGCAGATTATCAATGTCTATATCGATAATCTCATCCATTCCGCTCATATCCAGCACAATTCCGCCACGGACCGGTACTGCGCCACCTGCAAGACCACTGGCAGCACCCCGGGCCACCACAGGCATTTCATTTTCAGAAGCAAGTTTTACTATCTTGCTTACCTGTTCTGAATTATGCGGGCGTACAACATATTCAGGACGACCCTTTACCTGGGATGCATCCGAAGAATAGCAACAAATGTCCGAGGCCGAATTACTTACGTTTTTATCGCCAACTATCTCCTTCAGCCTGTTGAGAAGCATATACGTTCAACCTGTGATGTATTGATCAATATTATGTGATTGAGTAGAAAACGTTTACATCTATATAGTTCTATTCTATGCCATGACCAGATACTTTGAAGTCCACCAGCGAGATGGGGCTGCAAGAACGGGAAGCCTCTATCTTAACAACACAATCCCTACACCAACGGTAATTGACACTTCTTCCCTCAAACCAGAAGGAGAGGGAGATATAATATACCCGGGCAACCAATGGCATTTCGGTAGTGGAAAAGCAGCAACACAAGCCACCCTGAATTTAAGGGAAAATGTGGAGAAAGATAAACTCATAATCATGCCTTCCTGCACATATTCGCCCATGGTGGCAGGAGATGTTACCTGTGAAAAGATTGATGTGCCAGCTGATGAGGGACCCACGGGTATAGCCTATTCAGAAAGAGACCCGGAAAATACCCGGGACCTCTATGTGGCAGACGGCATCGGCTGCCATGAAGGCAATCCTCGCAGGCTACTGGCCGAGTTAATGCAGATCAGGAAGAACATTGCACCGGATTCAGCCCTTTATGCACCGAATACCGCCCTGCCGGAAAATGTTGCCATGCTGATTTACCTGGGAGTGGATATCCTGGATACGACAAGGGCAACTATCGCGGCCTTTGAAGATAAATACATGACACCAGCCGGTTTTATCCACCTGGACAGACTTGCAGAATTGCCCTGCTGCTGTTCCCATTGCAGTGGCATGAGTGCAAAAGAAGTAAAGGATATGGATAAAAAGCAACGCGCCCGCCTACTTGAAAAACATAATATCGCTACTCTTGAAGCAGAGGTAGCCCTTGTCAGACAACGGATACGCAGTGCCTCTCTCAGGGAATATGTGGAAGGAAGATGCCGTCATGACCCCGCCCTTGTGGCAATGCTGCGTTTGAGTGATGTAGAATACGATTTCCTCGAAGAGAGAACAGCCCTTTTCAAACCCGCACCCCTGCTTGCAACAACCTCTGAATCCCTGACAAGGCCTGAAGTTGTACGCTTTGCCCGACGAGTACAGCAGCGATACACACCACCAGAAAAAGATATCCTGCTACTTTTACCCTGTTCGGCCCGCAAACCTTACTCTATTTCTATGACCCATTCCAGATTCCGCAAGGCACTTGGTAAGAATCTTAAACTTGTGCAGGAAGTCATAATTACCTCACCCCTGGGAATAGTACCCCGGGAACTGGAAGTCACATATCCTGCAGCACATTATGACACCACAGTAACGGGCTACTGGGATGCAGAGGAACACAGATGGGTAGAGGAATGTCTGGAGGACTTCCTGCTAAAACATCCTTACAAACATATTGTAGCGCATGTGGAAGATGAATATCGCAGTATATGTGAGAACGTGTCCAAAAAACTCGGATTGGAAATAACTTACACCTCCGACGGAAATGTGACGTCTCCAACCTCCCTGCACAAACTTGAAGATACAATGAAAGAATTATGTAGCGGGCTCAGCTACAGAGGAGATTACAGACGGGACATGCTAAAAGCCATTGCAGATTACCAGTTTGGTGCAGGTTCAGGTGAAAAACTATTACCCCCTGATTCAAAAATAAAAGCCCCTTTCCCCCGCTACCAGGCATTCCTGGATAAGGAACAACTCATAACCCTGATACCCGAAAATGGTACGATAGCCCTGACCATCGAAGGAGCTAAGAGGATTATTGAAACAGGAGATTATGTTGTAAATATCGATGATTTCGTGCCACGCGGTTCAATACTGGCACCTGGAGTCATCAATGCCGATGAGCGGATTCGCCCCAATGATGAAGTATTCATATGCGGAGATAAAGCATTCTGTGTTGGACGTGCTGCTATGAGCGGCCCCGAGATGATACACTCCAGCCGGGGAATTGCTGTGGATGTAAGGCACGTCAAAAAATTGTAAAATGCCCGGGAGGGGCAACATTGCTGTTTAGAAGATTCGAAGGAAGGGATTTTGCCGAAGTGCTTCAGATTGAAATGGAGGCATTCGAAGACCATGACCCCTACACCTACATGAATTTTTATGAAATGAACCCAAAAGGTTTTCTTGTTGCTGAAAGCGGGAAAAACATTACTGGTTTTGTAATGGGATATCGCAGTAGTGAACAGGAAGGGAGGATATTTTCCCTTGCCGTTAAAAAAGAATTTCAGAAAAGGGGAATTGGTCAGGCATTATTGCAGGTAATACAGAGACATTTCCGCAACCGTAATGTAAGATATGTGCGCCTGGAAGTTCGTGCCAGCAATAAAAAAGCCAGGAGTCTTTATAGTCGCATGGGGTTTATCGACTGCTGGTATGAACCGGGTTATTACATCGATGGGGAGTGCGGAATAATTATGAAGAAATATCTATGTCCCGCAGGTTTGCATGAAGATTTATTGACAGACAATTGGCCTGTCATATCTTAAGTTCCTTTCAATTACTATGTGAAACCCCATGTCCCGATCTCTCGGCAAATTCCTGCATCCTGATAGAGGTCCTGCTCACACTGGATATCTCATCTTCTGATATGATGGATGCCAGATGATTACCGAGGATAAAGATTGCATGCTTGTGTTCTGCTTTGCTTCGATGGATGTGAACAGGACTTATGGAGAGGGAGTTATAATCCTCAAAATCATGCTCTACACCCTGATCTTCCAGATACCTTTTGATTTGGGCCATCAAAGTATGCAACTGGATCAGTTCATCTTTGTGCATTGTAACAACCTGTATTATATCAATTTAAAGCAGCATAGACTCAGAAATAGAATCTAAATGAGTTAGATAAAACCATTCCCTACGGAAAGAAGTTGCTTTGTTGTACTATATACTATTTTCTATTTAATTACAACTAATAATGATTAACAACGCCTGTATCTAAAGATATAGGATCCAGCTTTGTTAAAAAATAATCTAAAAATAATTCCTAATTGGTCTTAAAAAAGTGTATTTCCTAAAAGCATTGCCACAAGTGCAGCAAATGGTATAAAAAGGTTGTCATGGCGGGAAATAGAACATTCCGTGACCATACCGGCCACACTACCAATAACAGCCAGCGCTCCAACAAAATAAAATCCTACTATAGAAGACAGGATTATTCCTCCGATGGTACCCTCCACTGTCTTAAATGAGCCGGGCAGCCGCAACCTTCCCAGACGACCAATCAGCGGTGCTACTCCATCACCCAGAGCCAGGACCACCATGGAAGCATAACATATACCTGCATCTACAAAATAACTCAGACCAATAAGGACAAAGAAAGACAGAATGTAAAAAAGGGGGTCCAGTGCGAACACTTCCTTTTCCCTGCTCCTCCATAAAAGACCATATACATACCTTATCTTTTCAGCCGGTTTGATAGCTTCCATTATGAGAAAAATAATTGTTGCACCCGCAAGTGCCAGTGCGGCATATTCCCTGCCATAAATATCCGCGATAAAGGGAACCGCCACTCCCGACATATGCACTATTTTGCGTAAAGGAAGGGGTTTTTTGCCACATAAGGGATTATTATTATAAGCTGCCATCATCTGGAATCTGGCAGGTAAGCGGATATAGTTTGCTATTGGAAACCCGATATAATCATACATGATGTTACAAATTGCTATTTCAGATGAAATGTGGGAAAATATACCATCCGAGGATGAGATTATTATATGATTATTTTGTATTATTAGCACAATTCTGGATACAAGATGCCATCTCATCCAGTGATTTGATTTGCCGGTGATAGAATGGAAGGAAAAGTTTGGAAATTCGGAGATGACGTGGATACTGACGCGGTTATCCCGGGAAGATTTCTGGTCCTAAACACCCCTGAAGAACTTGCAGCGCATGCGTTCGAAGGAGTGAGATCAGATTTTGCAGAAAATGTAAAGGAAAATGACATAATCGTTGCTGGAAGCAATTTTGGCTGCGGATCATCCAGAGAACATGCACCCCTGGCATTAAAAGGGACAAAGGTTGGATGCGTTATTGCAAAATCCTTTGCAAGGATCTTTTTCAGAAACGCAATCAACATCGGTGTACCATTACTGGAATGTGCTGATACAGACAATATAGATGAGAATGATAAACTTAAAGTGGATATTTCCACCGGTGTAATCGAAAACCTGTCCAAAGGAGAAAAGTACCAGGCAACTCCTCTCCCTGATTTTGTAAGAGAGATTGTAAATGCTGGTGGACTAATAGAGTACACACGAAAGATAATTGATTAATCTTAATAATAACGGAGATAATTAACAATGACCCAATATAAAGTGCCTGTAATTCCCGGAGATGGCATCGGCCCGGAAATTGTAGCAGAAGGAATGAAAGTTATAGATGCCGCAGGAGAAAAATTCGGATTCGATGTGGACTGGATAAATTATCCGCAAGGTGCTGACCATTACCTTGAAACCGGGGAACTTATGAGCGAGGACACGCTCAAGGAACTGTCCGACTATTCCGCCATATACCTGGGTTCGATAGGAGACCCTAGGATTGCTCCGGGTGTGCTCGAGAAAGGTATCCTGCTTGCTGCACGTTTTTATTTTGACCAGTATATTAATCTACGTCCAATAAAACTTCTCGAGGGAGTATGGACTCCTATAAAGGATAAAACTCCTAAAGATATTGACTTTACAGTGGTAAGGGAAAACACTGAAGATTTCTATATCGGAATCGGTGGAAGGTCCAAGAAGGGGACCAGCAAGGAAATGCTTGAGGTCTCACGTTCCCTGTACTCCGCGAAATTTGACCTTGACATAGAAACCGACAGCGAGGAAATTGCCTATCAGATAGGAATGATCTCCAAAGAGGGTACCAGAAGGGTTATCGAGTATGCCTTTGACCTTGCAGAAAAGCGTGACAAACATGTAGCTTCAGTGGATAAGGCAAATGTGCTCTCCGATATCTATGGATTCTGGAGAGAAGAATTTGAAGATGTAGCTGCCACACACCCCGATGTTGAAACAGATTTCAACTATGTTGATGCTATTACCATGTGGTTTGTCAAAAATCCCGACTGGTTTGATGTAGTTGTGACCCCAAACATGTTCGGGGATATAATCACCGATTTGGGCGCAATGATACAGGGAGGACTGGGACTTGCACCCGGTGGAAACATCAATCCCGAAGGAACCAGCATGTTCGAACCAATCCACGGTTCTGCACCCAAGTACAAGGGACAGAACAAGGTCAACCCTATCGCCACAATATGGGCCGGTTCCATGCTGATAGACCAACTCGGAGAAACCGAAGCTGGTGCAAGTATTGTTTCTGCAATTGAACAGAATATAATAGAAAACAATGTCAAAACCTATGATATGGGAGGCAACTCTAAAACCTCCGATGTGGGAGATGACATAGCAAGAATAATACTTGAAGAATAAGTGAATTTTCAGGGAGGTTTGCTGATGGGGTAATGCATACCTCCCTTTTCAGGCACCTGATAAACAGGTGCAGAACGTAAGTTCACAGGTGGGAAGGGTACGCATATGCATAGCACTGAATCAGTTTGTCCGGAATGTAAGAAAATCATAGAAGCCAGTATATTTGAAAATAATGGCAGAGTATTGATGGAAAAAGAATGTCCGGAGCATGGCAAGTTCGAAGAAGTCTACTGGTCGGATACCAGCCTGTACCGAAAATTCCAGAAATATCGCCATGAAGGAAATGGAGTTTCAAACCCGCTGACTTCAGATGATGAGGGTTGTCCCTTGAATTGCGGACTTTGCCCGTCCCATAAAACAACAACCCTTCTTGGAAACATCGATGTTACAAACCGTTGTAACCTCAATTGTCCAATCTGTTTTGCCAATGCAAAAACCCGTGGCTTCATTTATGAACCTAGTTTCCAGCAGATAGAAGAGATGCTAAAAACCCTGAGGGAAGAAAAACCAACTCCATGCCCGGCAATACAATTCTCAGGCGGAGAACCAACTGTCAGGGATGATCTGCCCGCCATGATCCAGAAGGCAAAAGAACTGGGATTTGTCCAGATTCAGATTGCTACAAACGGCGTCAGAATAGCAAAAGATATTGAATTTGTCCGAAAACTGAAAAATGCGGGATTGCATACAATATATCTCTCCTTTGATGGGGTCAAAGAAGAAACTTACCAAAAGATACGTAATTTCAATGCCCTTCCTGTAAAAGAAAAAGCAATAGATAATTGCCGTGAAGCAGGCATCCAAAGTATTGTTCTCGTACCCACTCTGGTTAAAGGGGAAAATGATGATCAACTTGCTGAAATCATTCGGTTTGCCGCCGATAAGCTGGATGTGGTGAAAGGAATCAACTTTCAGCCTGTGGCATTCACCGGTAGAATCGACAGGCAAAGCAGGGAAAAGCAAAGATTTACCATTCCTGACCTGATAAAGGGACTTGCAGATCAGACCTCAGGGGAGGTGCCCGAAACAGCCTGGTACCCAATACCCTTTGTTGTACCTATCTCGCGTTTTATAGAAGGAATACAGGGGAAACACCTTCCCGAATTCACAGTCCATCAGCACTGTGGGGCCGCAACATACCTTTTTGTAGAGGAAGGTAGGATTATACCGATTACAGATTTCCTTGATGTTGAGGGATTCGTCGAATTGCTTGATGATGCCACACAGGATCTCAACGGTACAAAAGCCAGGAATCTTATCAACCTTGCCAGGGTAGTCCGGGAAATCCCAAAACTGGTCGATCAGGAAAGGGCTCCCAAATCAATCAATGTTACAAAAATGCTGATTAACATAATAAAGGAAGGGGGACGGGAAGTAACCAGTCAATTCCACCGAAAAACTCTTTTTGTTGGAGCAATGCATTTCCAGGACCTCTATAATTTTGACCTGGAAAGAGTTTGCCGCTGTGGCATCCATTATGCCACACCGGACGGAAGGATAATACCTTTCTGTAGTTACAATACATTCCATCGGGATAAGGTAGAAGGACAATTCCTGAAACCCTATGATATAAGTACAAAATGAAAACCTATGATCTCACAGGGTTTTCATTGTTCCATAATCCATAATCGTTGAAACCGGCCGGGTAGTTACATCAATACCGTATTCTTCAACAACCGCCAGGGCGTTTACGCCTACAGAAACAACAATCCCCGACATGCCAATATCTACAGGTGCTCCCAGAACATTACCCGATTCGTTATCTATAGCAAGCAACCCGCCTATATCAGATTCATGCAATTGCTGGAAAAGAAGACGGGCATCTCCAGCAGCAGATTGTGGAATACTACGCATATTAGCCAGTATGGTACCAGAACCCGACTGAAGCAATCCTGTTACTGATGTGGATTGGCGCATCAAAAAAATCTTAATCGGATCTATAGATGTCCCCCTGTACGAAATAAGGTCTTTGAAAACCACTGGTTCATTGTTTTCCACGGAAAGAATCCCTCCAAAATTAGGCTTGACCGGAATGCCATGGCGCAGGAGGATTCCATCAAAAGTAATACTGCAGACTGTAGCAATCCCCACTTTCCCCGGTGGAACAAATATATCCTCCGAATCTTCTTCAAATATTCCCACCCTGGGACTTATTGAGTAATTAACAGCACTTCTCATCAAGTCAGCAGTTTTTTCAAAATCATCCTTGTCCACATAGGATACGTTTACTATCACATTCCCTTGCTTTGTTACGGGATCATAATCTGTGCGATAGATCAGGTCCTCAATCCTTGTGATTACAAAATCAAGCCTGTCACCAATAAGGGCCTCTTCCAGTTCTTCCTTGCCTTTTAGTGTTATGGAGCGACCTGTATAGCCGTGTTTTTCGGTAAAGCCACGCTCGTCCAGTATTCTGAGGTGATAGCGTACAGCCCTTTCACCAAGATTGTAACCCCTGTTGCGTAATTCGTCGGCAATGATACGGGCACCTACAGGCCTGTCACTTTCATTGATAATACGCATGATTTCGATAAGTTTTCTTTCGATCTGGGGGTCAGTCATAGGATTCCTCCGTTTTTATGGACATTATATTTAGCATATTTGCAATATGTAAATTGTGATATTATAGACTTCCAGTCCTAATAATATATATAATCAGACCCATACCGAAAATCCCGGCAGCAAGGAAACCAAGCAGACCAAATAACGGAACACCCCATACCTGGGGCTCCATACCGGTTTGTATAACCAGGGAAGAACCAACTATAATAGCAGAAATAATAAGACTGAAAGCAAGCCGGTTGGAGGCAACGCTTATTTCCGAAAGGAGACGGTCGGTTCCTTCATGTTCAAATTTAAGATTCAGGTAGCCTTTTTCAGCAACCTCGAGAATGTGTGAAAGCTGCAACGGGGCACGACTGAGAAGCCTGCTTACATACCAGAGATTTTTGGAACTATTTTTGGCAATATTACGCGGAGAAAAGCGTTTTTTCATGAATTTACGTGCATAGGGCTCGGCGATCTCAGTTACATTGAAATCCGGGACCATTTGCATAGCAAACCCACTTACAGTCATTACTCCTTTAAAAAGCAGGGCAACATTTGGAGGTACCTGTATCTGATGTTTACGCAAAAGAGACAGCATTTCAGAGGAAACCTCTGTGGCGTCCACCTGATCCAGCGTGCGTCCATAATACTTGAAAAGAAAATGATCATAATCCGCTTTAAAGGAACGCACATCCAGTTTTTCATCAGCTACTCCCAGATCACGCATAACCTCTATGTATTGGGTACTGTCCCCATTTGTTATGGCTATGAGGGCATCTATCAAAAGTCCACGCATATCTTCGGACAGATGGCCCGCCATCCCGAAATCCAGCAGGGCAATTCTTCCGTCTTCCAGGGCAAATATGTTGCCCGAATGGAGATCGGCATGGAAAAAACCATGTTCAAAAACCTGTTTCATAAAAGCTTCAGAAACATCTGTGGCAATTTTTTCCCGGTCCAGCTTCTCATTTGCCAGCTTTTCAAATTTGTTACATTTTATCCCTTCAATATATTCGAGGGTCAGGATGCGATCACTGCTGTAATCATTGTATACACGGGGAATTACAATAACAGGATCGTTTTCAAAGTTGGACAGGAAGTGTTCGATATTCCTTGCTTCCTGAGTATAATCCATTTCCGAGTGAATGGACCTTGACAGTTCGTCTACAACTGCTACCGGATTATAGAGTTTTATTTCCTCAATATGCTGCTGGGCAAATCCGGCAAGACTGTACATGATATCCAGGTCAGCCTCAATAATGCGGCGAATACCGGGTCTCTGTATCTTTACAACCACCTCTTCCCCACTATGGAGGCGTGCTTTATGGACCTGACCTATGGATGCAGCTGCGACCGGCTTTTCATCAAAATCAGAAAAGAGTTCAGGTATATCCCTGCCAAGTTCAGTTTTGAGTACTGCTTTTACATCTTCCAGGGGAAAAGGAGGGACATCGTTCTGAAGCTTTGTAAATTCCTGTGCGTATTTCAGGGGAATCAGATCTTCCCGCATACTGAGTAACTGTCCGAATTTGACATAGGTGGGGCCCAGTTCTTCAAGTACCTTACGTGCCCTTTCCGGCCGGGTATCAGTTTCCTTCTCCTTTCCAAACCGACCCTTCACACGGCTGCGAACAGACCCCATTGACCAGAGGCCCATTTTATCCACAAAGTAACCAAATCCGTTAGATACGAGTACATCTATAATACGCCCGTATCGCTTGACCATTGAATATCTGTGAGAAATACCCGGTACCATGGTATCAAAAAAGAGATATTAGGGATGAATGGTATCAGGACCACTCATCATCTTTTTCATGCTTGCCTTTTTCTTCAGAGGATGTATCCTCACCCATAGATTTTGCAAGCATCTTTTCAAGACGGTCGATTTTTTCTTCCAGGTTCTTTACATGTTCCTGGGTTGCAACATCAGATTTATTGACAGCTTCCTTGACCCGGGAGGACATCTTTTCCTCCATCTCTTCCTGCTGCTTTCTCTTGGATTCAATCAAGTCTGTCACGAACTTTTTACCTTCTTCCCTGTTAATTTCCCCACTCTCGACGAGGTCCTTAACATATTCATTAATCTTCTCTTCGGTCAGGGCATACAAACCCACGGTAAAAAGCCCAAATTTTTTCATATAATATACAGGATCGTACATTTTATTAAACCTCCAAGAGTATATTGTTTTTCAACGTATATAAAGAAAATGAAAATAAGCAGGAAAATGAATTACCACACAGCCTGAAAACTGTATCCGCATATAAATATCAGAATCACTTTGAAAGCAGCCCTTCAATTCCCTTTCCAATGTAGGTGACACCGGTTGATTCTATGAATTTGTCACATACTTGGCGGGCATCCCCTTCTTCAACCAATGAACCTCCAGATAACAAAACTGCCCTGTGAGCAACTTCTTTCACAAAATCCATGTGATGGCTGACAAAAACTATTGTCGTGCCAAACCTGCGATTTATTTCCTTGAGAGAATTGGTAACATCTCTAAGAGTAATCGGGTCAAGATCTCCAAAAGGTTCATCCAGCATGAGTATATCCGGAGATGTGGCAAGAGATACTGCAATATAGGACCTCACATGTTCCCCACCACTTATCTGTGCAGGTTTCTTTTGAAGTATGTCAGGAGAAAGATCCAGAGCATCAAATACAGGTTCTGCATATTTGGCCACATCGAGTTCCGGCCAGGCGGGGAATAATTCAAGGTAGACCTGTGGCGTCAGTCCCATTTTTGAAAGGGATTGTTCTTTTTCTGCCTCTGCCATATCTGGCAACTGATAAATCGTATCCAACATCTTTTCAGAAATACCCAGCTTCTCTGCTTTTTGGCGGGCGTGTTCTATCGCACCCTGTCTTTTGAGCCTGAGTTTAAAGGCAATATGCTGTCCTATTGTGGAATGGGGGGACAGCGTAAATTCCTGATGCATGATACTCATTCTGCGACGCATTTCCATTCTTTGCGGGCTGAAACGGGAAATATCAATCCAGTTATCCTCAAGAGAATAAAGGACCCTTCCGCTTTGAGGTTCGAGAAGGCCGGCAAGCATCCTTAGCAGGGTTGTTTTCCCACCTCCGGAAGGGCCTATCAAACCCAGTATCTCCCCCCTGTTAACAGAAAGAGAGATATTCTTCAGGTCCAAAACTTCCCCAACTCTCCAGAGAGAATAACGCTTGGCAAGATTTTCTGCCCTGACACAAACCTCTTCTGAAAAAGTACCCAGAGGCTTTTTATCAGCAATTCCATGAAGGAACTTATCCAGAACTTCACCAGAGTCACCTGATGCCACAATTTTTCCTTCATCAATGCAGAGCATATCATCGGCAAGGTAACTCAAAATTTCAGGAAGATGGGATACTACCAGAATAGGAATGTTGAGTTTTTCTTTCAGAAGAAGAATTATGTCCAGTATTTGCTGTTTGGAATCCGGACCAGCCATTGTGACAGGCTCATCAAGAAGCAGCACGGATGGCCGGGATGCAAGCTGGCGGGCAAGAATCAGACGTTGTTTTTCTCCTCCACTCAATGCTCCGGAAAAATGCAGGGCCTTTTCCTTCAAACCCACAATACCCAGATAGGCCATTGCCTCTTCATACATTTCATCATAAAGGGGGTGATCGTTATCCGGAAGGGCTTCGTAACCTTCCCTTGCATAATAAAGCCTGCGGATTATATTTTCAACTGCTTTACCGGACCATAGGCTGAAGTTGCGCTGAAGATGAAGGGCACTATTGCTCATCAAAAAACGTTGACCGGTTTGCCCCATATCAGGATTTATAACCTTTCCGTCGATCTCAATCGTTCCACTGTCAAAGGTTTCAATTCCACGCAGAATTTCCAGTAGCGTAGATTTGCCACTACCACTTTTACCTGTAATGCCAAGTATTTCGCCATTCTGTACGGTAAAACTGATGTCCTCGAGTACCTGTTTTTTCCCGCAGGGAGAATCGTAAATTTTTGAAATACCTTTTACTTTAAGCATTTCCCCACCTCATTAAGGAAATCCATTTTTAACTTTTGATCGCAGAAACGAATTCAGCAATCTTTGCGCGGACATCGCCAGCATCTTCCACGGCAGTACCTGTCACGATCATATCCGCCCCTGCCTTTGCACAGGCAGCTGCAGCATTACGGTCACGGATACCTCCACCTACTATCAAATGTCCTTTATCGATGGCATGTTTCACAGCACCCACCATTTCAACTGGAACCGGTTCATCTGCACCCGAACCTGCCTCGAGATAAACATAGCGCATTCCAAAATAGGATCCTGCAAGAGCATAGGCTGCAGCAAGCTCCGGTTTTGTACGGGGGAGCAAACGTGCATCCCCTACCCACCCAACCGTGCCTCCTGGTTCCACTATCAGGTAGGCCATTGGAATGGGTTCAATGCCGAATTTGCGTACAAGAGGTGCACCCATCGCCTGGTTGGTAACAATATAGTTGATATCCCTGGAATTCAGCAGGCTCATGAAAAAAATAGCATCGGCATATGCGCTCACACCTGCGGAATCGCCGGGGAAAAGAATAGTCGGCACATCAATTTGTTCTTTCATCAGCTGAAGGGTCTGGTCAAGAACCTGACCCATCGCTCCGGTGGAACCCCCAATCATTATAGCATCGGTGCCTCCCTCAACGGCAGCTTTTGCAATCTCTGCCGCTCTTTCGGGTTTTTGGGAGGCGGGGTCTATAAGTGTCAGATGGACACAACCGTCCCTCTTCACGATGTCATTGAGGTACTCTTCCACCTGCATCAGACAGATCAGCCTCTCTTTACTTCCTTGGATTTTACACGGAGATTTTTGTAACCACACTTTCTGCATTTAACAGCCCTTACAGCGTTACGGGCATTGCAATTCATGCAGATCTTCTTATTAAGTATACGTTCCTCAGCTTCGGGGAATCTTGCCATATTCTCACCTTTGTAATGATTGTAATTAAATTAATAGTATCGGGCTGGCTAAATAGCCCTCAAAACATATAATTGTTTTGGGGAGGAATCATCGATAATTCTTATCGATTTCCTCCAGCATCATCTCACGTACTGAACGGGCATCCGCACGACCACGTGTTTTCTTCATTACCTGACCCACAAGGAAGTTCAGGGATTTTTCCTTACCTGCAAAATAATCCTCCAGAGCATCAGGGTTTTCTTTCAAAACTTCCTCTACAGCCTGGTCGACCACATCGCCTTCTACCTTCAGCAGGCCCTTCTCCTTTACAATGTCCATCGGGGACCCGCCTTCATCAAGGATATTGCGTATGATCTCCACAGCTCCCTTTTCGGTGATTTTACCACTGAGTACCAACTCAATGATCTTTACCATATCTTCTACTGTAAAGGAAGCTATGTTGAGATCACGGTAATTGAGCTCTCCCTTGAGGACATCGGAAACCCATACCGCTGCTGCGGCAGGATCTACCTGTGAGGCAACCTCTTCATAGAAATCCGCCACCCTGATGTCAGATGTAAGTGCTTTGGCATGGGTATCCACCATTCCATAATCCGAAATGAACCTGCTGCGCCTGGCATCAGGCAGTTCGGGAAGGGTTTCAAGGATACCCTCAACCCAGCTTCCAACCCTCATGGGCACCAGATCGGGTTCGGGGAAATAACGGTAGTCGTGCTCTTCTTCCTTGGTCCTCATGGAAATCGTGACCCCACGAGCCTCGTCAAAGTGACGTGTTTCCATAACAACCTTTTCTCCCCGGCGTTTGATATTCTTCTGGCGCATGATCTCATAGAGCAGGGCCCTTTCGGCACCTTTGTGGGAAGAGATGTTCTTAACCTCTGTTCGGTCACCGCCACCAATAGAGATATTGGCATCCACCCTCATCGAGCCCTCCAGGGTACTGTCGAAGACATCCAGATACTCAAGGATGTTACGCAGCTTATCCAGGAAACGTCTGGCTTCCCGTGGACTGCGCATATCCGGCTCGGAAACTATCTCAATCAGGGCCATGCCCGAGCGGTTGTAATCAATCAGTGTACCCTTGGACTTTTCAATGGAACCCATGTGCATCAGTCTGCCCGGATCTTCCTCCATATGAGCGCGCCTGATACGAACGACATGTTCACCGTCCTCACCTTCAATTACCACCCTGCCGTCACTGACAATCGGGTAATCATACTGGGTGGTCTGGAAACCTTTTGGAAGATCAGGATAGTAGTAATTCTTACGATGGAACTGGGTTTGTTCCACAATCTCACAGTTTAGGGCCAGTCCGATCCTGATAGCATATTCCACAGCCCTTTTGTTAAGCACCGGCAGGCAACCGGGAAGGCCCATACATACCGGACATACATGAGTATTGGGTTCTGAAGTATGATAATCAGTGGAACAGCCACAGAATAACTTGGTAGCAAGCTTGTTGAGCTGGACATGTATCTCCAGGCCTATCATAACACCATCGGGGTTTTCGTATACCATTTATACCACCTCTCCGGCCAATTTGGTATGATGATCGGTATTTTTCTCAAAAGAGTGGGCTGCTTTGATAATAGTAGCTTCATCAAAGTAGTTCCCAATTACCTGCAGTCCTACAGGCAGACCTTCGGAAAAACCACAAGGGACTGATATGGAAGGTACACCTGCAAGATTAATCGGGACAGTGTTGACATCCGAAAGATACAGGGAGAGAGGATCATCCATTTTTTCCCCTATCTTGAAGGCAGGAGTTGGCATTGTGGGTGCCATTAATACATCCACGTCCTCAAAGGCTCTTTCAAAATCCTGTTTTACAAGAGTGCGAACCTTGAGGGCCTTTAGATAATATTTGTCATGATAACCCGCAGAAAGAGCATATGTTCCAAGCAGGATACGTCTTTTTACCTCTGCACCAAACTTTTCCTGCCGGGTCTTTGAAGCCATCATATGCCAGTTCTCCCCTTCTGAACGATTACCATAGCGAGTGCCGTCAAAACGGGCAAGGTTGGAGGAGGCTTCACTCATTGCTATGATATAATACGCTGCCAGTGCATAGGGTGTGTTTGGCATGGAAACTTTCGTGTACTCAGCTCCCATATCCTCAAACTTGCCAATAGCATCCCATACCAGTTTCTGTACATTATCATCGATGCCTTCCCCGAAATATTCGGCAGGAACTCCGATCTTTAACCCTTCCACATCATCCTGCAGGGCATCAGTATAACCAGCATTATGTTTGACACAGGTTGAATCCCGGTTATCATATGTGCCGATAACGTCCATCAGGGCTGCTACATCTTCCACACGATTTGCCAGTGGACCGATTTGCTCCAGGGAATTGGCATAGGATACAAGGCCGTATCTGGAAACTGCCCCGTAAGTCGGTTTCAGGCCCACAGCCCCACAAAAGGCCGCCGGACAGCGCACCGATCCACCTGTATCCGAACCCAGCGAGACAGGAACCTGCCCTGCAGCTACAGCAGCAGCACTACCCCCCGAAGATCCACCAGCTACTCTTTCTGAATCCCAGGGATTAAGAGTCGGGCCATATGTACTTGTTTCAGTGGAGGTCCCCATACCAAACTCATCCATGTTGGATTTACCGATTATCACTGCACCGGCCTTTCGCAATCTTTCGATCACATGAGCATCATAGGGTGGCACATAGCCATCAAGGATGGCAGAACTGCATGTTGTGGATAATCCCTTGGTGGAAATATTATCCTTGATTGCAATGGGCACACCTGCAAGAGGGCCTTCAATGTTCAGAGAGTCAACTTTTTTAGCCTGATCAATAGCATCTTCTGCAATACAGGTGAAAGCATTAATGTCACTTTTTTCTATTTTTTCCAGATAGGAGGCAACAACTTCCTCGGCTGAAGAGGAACCCATCTTATTTTTTATATCAGATAAACCATCCAGCATTTTTCGGCCCTCAGATGATCTTTGGAGTTTTAATGTAGCCTTCCTGTATCTCTTCAGCATTTGCAAGAATATCATCCTGCTCCAGGGAACCTGTTGGCTTATCTTCCCTGAATACATTCATGACATCTGCAACGTGGTATGTAGGTTTGACATCCGATGTATCCACCTCATCCAGCTGTCCAAAATAATCCAGCACAGTGCTTAGTTCCGATGCAAATTCAAAAGCATCCTCCTCATCGATGTTGACCCGTGCAAGCCAGCCGATGTGTTCTACCTGTTCCTTTGTAATCATAATATGAAGCCTCTGTAAGCGTTATATAGCGTATGTGTTACACAAAAGGTAATGCTATTAATATGTTCTTATCAGGACTTTTTACTCCTGCGGTTTACACCATACATCTGTACCTTTTTCATCCTGGCAAGATTGAGCACCCTGTCCATCTCATAATCCGCCAGGGGCCGGGCCTCCAGAAAACCATTTTCCACAGCTTCATTGAAGATCTCATAACCAATACTGGACCGGGCAAAAACCGTGGTGTAACCATCCGGAGTACCCACCCCCCCGAAACTTATATCGGAATTTTCTGCCGCCATGTCGGTACAGAACTTGCATGATGAAGACCTGTATTCATCAAATTCGGACAGAGAGAATCTGCTTATCTGACCTGCCTGCTCAAACTCGAACTTACCCTTACGGATCTTCATTGCCTCAATATCCGCAAGTCTCATGCCATGGGTTTCAACAAAATCCTTGATGCCTTCATAAGAAAATGTGTCCATACAGAATAGTCCCAGACGCAACACATTGACTCTCATGAACAGATGCAAAAAACCATAGGGACTGCGCTGCATCTTGTGGACTGCGTCTATATTGCAACTTGGACCAACAAAAGCAATACTTCGCATACCCTGCTGAATAGCCTGCATCAACTGTTCCATTGTCATGCTGTGGGAATACATGCTACCAGAGGACTCAAGCACTTGTGCGCGGTCCTCAGCAATAATTGCAACCGGTTTCCAGGGTTGATCCTTTGAATGAGTGGTTACTACCGCACAATCAATCAGACCTTCCTCCAATCCATAAGCCAGCAACGCCGTAACAGCACCCCCATCCTGCCCCTCATGCCGGTCAAGCAGGCTTTTGGCACTGTATGCAAACCTGAGTTTACCCACAAGTTCCTCTTCTGTAGTAATCGTGCGAGGGCACTGGTTGTAACACACACCACATGATGTACATGGGCCCACAATCCTGGGACGTTTATCCTCTATTGTTATGGATTCACAGGATGCAGCACATGCTCCGCAAAGGGTACAGATACCCGGCTTGATAACATCTTTGTTAAGTTTGCCAAAAGAAACACGTTTTTTCTCGTCAAGACTGCGTTTGAGACGTATAACACTTTTTTTCATCTCAGTAAATGTTTTCAGACATTCACTGGAGCAAAAATAATAGGTTTCACCGTCATACTCCTTCTGGAAAGAAGTGTCTTCCTCGACCTCTTTTTTACAAATAGGATCCTGCTTCATTATATCCACCACAAAAACTGTCTACAATAGGATTTATTTGCACTATTATAAATTGATGGCAGAAAACTATAATTAATCTTACTACCCACCATGAGTACATGGATGCCCAGACCAAAGCCGAATTACTGGCAACAGGAAGAGTGGCAATCGATGAAAACCTACTCGGAAAAACCATTGTTTCAAGTGCAGGACCTGGTGCCGGTAAAGTAGGTTTCTTTTTT